>JBGVCH010000083.1:0-41077 GCA_045226335.1 Christensenellales bacterium
TGGTGAACGGCAAAGAGACCACGTATTACGCTCCGGCCAGCATTCAGCGCGTGACGATCAACAGCGTGAACGGCGAGGCGTTCGACCAGGAAGCCACCTACGCGGTCGTAACGAACAATTTCTGCGCGGCGGGTGGCGACACCTACGCGGCATTCTACCGGGCCTACGAGGAGGGTTCGGGCTTCGACACCGGGATCCCGATGGACGAAGCGGTGATGGCGTACATCAGCGAAGTGCTGGGCGGCAAGATCACGGCGGAGCAGTACGGCGCACCGCGTGGCAGTCAGAAGCAGGTTTATGAGGTCGAGGAAGCCCCCGCCGAGGAAGTGGTCGTCGAGGTTAAGGGCGTTCCTGTCGAGGAAGCTGTTGTCGAGGAGGAAGCCGCCGAGGTCGAGACAGAAGAAATGCCCGTCGAGGAAGCCGCCGAGGTTGAGGAAATCCACGACGCGGAAATGGCTGAGGCCATGAAAGACCTTCTTCGGGAAGTGACCGAGATCGGAAAGGCCGCTGCCGAGGCTGAGGAGTCCGGCGCGGACGGGCTGAAGCTGCAGAACAACGCGGACGGCACGGTGACCATTACCGGATACACGGGAACGGCGGCGTCGCTGACCCTGCCCGACAGCGTCGGCGGGCGCACCGTCACCGGCATCGCGGATTTTGCCTTCCTGGGCTGCGACAGCCTGACCGGCGTCACGATCCCGGCCGGCGTGACCGCCATCGGCAGCAACCCCTTTGCGGAGTGCTACCAGCTCACCGCCATCGACGTGTCCCCGGCCAATCCCGTGTACGCGTCCATCGACGGGGTCCTCTTCCATCGGGAGGAGCATCAGCTGGTGGCCTATCCCGCCGGAAAAACCGGCGAGCGCTATGTGATCCCGGAGAAGATCACCGGCATCGGGGATGCCGCGTTTTACCGCTGCGGGAACCTGACCGCCGTGTCGCTGCCCTCCAGCGTGGCGTTCATCGGGCAGGCGGCGTTTGCGGACTGCGATCATCTCAGGGCCCTGGAGGTGGCCGGGCCCAATCCCGTGTTTGCCTCCATCGACGGCGTCCTCTTCGCGAAGGAAGGGCGGGCGCTGGTGGCCTATCCGGCGGGGAAGGACGCAACCCGCTACACCGTGCCGAGGCAGATCACCCGGATCGAATCTTTCGCGTTCTTCGGCGCAGACAGACTGATCGATGTGACGGTCCCGGACAGCGTCACCTACATCGGACCCAGCGCCTTCGGCCGGCACGCTCCCAACCTGGTGATCACCTGCGGCGCGGGTTCCGCCGCGCAGACGTACTGCGAGGAAGGCGGGATCCTCTGTCAAGTGACGGAGGAATAACCACGGTCCCGGACGAAAACATTGCCATATCGAACAAAGTAAGGAGACACCGACCATGCCAACCAATCACAACGCCTATCAGCGCATCGACCGCATCTCCGAGGAGGTGCGGCGGGAAGTGGACCGGATCATCCGGGACGAGCTCAACGATCCCCGGATCGACGGGACCTTCTCCATCACCCGGGCGGAAGTCACCCGGGACCTGCGCTACGCGAAGATCTTCGTCAGCATCCTGGAGGACGAGCGCCGGGAGCCCCTGATGGACGCCCTGAAGAAGGCTTCGGGCTTCATCCGCCGTTCCCTGGCCAAGGAGATGATCATCCGCCAGAGCCCGGAGCTGATCTTTGTGGAGGACCGGAACATCGCCTACGGCGCGCATATCGCTCAGGTGCTCCACGAAGTGGGGGCGGACCGGCTCCCGCCGCCGGAAGAGGAGGAACAGGGGGATGCGTGAGGGAGTCGAAGCCGTCGCCGCCGCGCTGCGCTCCGCGGGGTCGGTGGCGGTTTGCTGCCACCTGAACCCCGACGGCGACACCGTCGGCACCGCCCTGGCCCTGCGCCTGGCGCTGCTGCGGCTGGGCAAGCGGGTGGAAGTCTTCTGCCGGGACAAGGTGCCGGACCTGGTGGCCATGCTCCCCGGGGCGGACAGCGTCCGGCGCTTTGACAGCCTCCGGGAGGGGGAGCGCTTTGACCTGCTCTGCCCGGTGGATGTGTCCGACGCGAACCGGCTGGGGGAGGGCGCCATGGCGGCGATAACCGCGGTGTGCGGCGCCAGCTGCCAGGTCGATCACCACGAGACCAACCCGCGCTATTGCGGGGTGAACTGTGTGGACGGCAACGCCCCGGCGGCGGGGCTGATCCTGCGGGAACTGCTGGCGGCGCTGGACGTGCCCCTGGACCGGGACCTGGCGGAGTGCCTCTACGCGGCCATCGCCACCGACACCGGGAATTTCAGCTACGGCAATGTCACCGCGGAGGTCTTCCGGGTGGCGGCGGAGCTGATGGAGGCCGGCCTGCCCCTGACGACGCTGAACCGCCAGCTCTTTGTGGTGCAGCCGGAAGCCCAGGTGCGTCTGACGGGACGCGCCGTTGACAGCATGCGGCTGGCTCACGGCGGCGAGGTGGCCGTGATGACCCTGCGCCGGCAGGATTTCATCGACTGCGGGGCGCTGACGGAGCACGCGGACACGGTGGTGAACCGCGCGCTGGCGGTGCGGGGGGTGCGCATGGCGGCCCTGCTCCGGGAGGACGGAGACCGGGTCAAGGTCAGCCTGCGGGCGGTGGCCCCGGACATGGTCAGCGGCATCGCGGCGGCCTTCGGCGGGGGCGGTCACGCCCAGGCGGCGGGCTGCACCCTCGATCAGCCCCTGGAGGAGGCGGCGGCGCGGATCACCCGGAGCCTCTGCGAAGCGCTGGACGGAGGGAAGCGGTGAACGGCTATCTCAACATCCTCAAGCCCCCGGGCATGACCAGTGCGGCGGTGGTGGCCACGGTGAAGCGCCTGACGGGGGAGAAGCGCGTGGGCCACGCGGGGACGCTGGATCCCGAGGCCGCCGGCGTGCTCCCCGTCATGGTGGGCCAGGCGACGCGCTTCTTTGACCTGCTCACCGACAAGGAGAAGGTGTATGTGGCGGAGTGCGCCTTCGGGTTCGCCACCGATACCCAGGACGCCCAGGGCCGGGTCACGGCGGCGGGCGGCGCCTGCCCGACCCTGGCGCAGGTGCGGGCGGCGGCGGACGCCCTGACGGGGGACATCCTGCAGCGGCCGGGGCGGTACAGCGCCGTCAAGCAGGACGGCAAGCGGCTCTACGCCCGGGCCCGGGCCGGGGAGGCGGCGGAGGCCCCCCTGCGGCAGGTGCACATCGAGCGCATTACCCTCCACGGTGAGACGCCGCGGCACGGGGTGCTGATGACGGTGGTCTGCGGCCGGGGCACCTACATCCGCTCCCTGTGCGAGGACCTGGGGAAGCGCTGCGGCTGTCCGGCCCACATGCGCTTTCTCCTCCGGGCGGCCAGCGGCGTTTTTTCCCTGGAAAATGCCATGACCTTGGAGGAGGCCGCGGCCTTCGCGTCGAATAACGAACTGGCGGAGCGGCTGCTGCCCCCGGACATGCCGCTGGGCCACCTGGCGGCGGTGCGGCTGCCGGAAGCCCAGTGGAAGCCCGCCCGCAACGGCGTCAGCCTTCCGGCGGATCCGGCGATCCCGGAGGGCGTGCCGCTCCGGGTTTACCTCGGGGATGCCTTCTGCGGCATCGCGTACAGGGAGGGCGACCTGCTCCGGTGGCGGATCGTGCTCAACGAAACGACTTGATTCAGGAGGAAAGACCATGCAGGACGATTTTGACGACATCATCGAGCTGATCGACGAGAACGGCGAGGAGGCCAGCTTCCGGCTGGTGACCGTGCTGGAATACCGCGACGACACCTATCTGGCCCTGGAAGTGCTGGATGAGGGCGGCGAGGAGCCGGACGAGGCGGAGATCGTGTTTATGACCGTGATCCGGGACGAAAACGGCGAGGACTGTTATGAACCCGTGGAGGACGAGACCCTCATCGAGGAGCTCTTCAGCCTGTTCCTGGAAAAGATGGACGAGGAAGCGGAGGAGGACGAGGACTGATGCCCCCGCCCGCGCCTCCGCGCAAGTCCGGTCCGGCCCCTGAGCCGGCCGGATTTTTTACATTTATACTGACTTTGTTTCACTTTTTGTCTTGACAACGTAACAGTTTCGCAATAAAATAATGCTGTATATTCGCGCGCTTTCCCTGTGGGGAGGGCGATGCGCAAGCTTGAGGTGATACCGGATGAAGCTAAGATGGAAACAGCTGGCTGCGGCCCTGCTGGCGGTCGCCATGCTGCTCACACTGCTGCCTTTCACAAAGGGCGGCAGCGCTTTGGCCGCGGGCACATACGGGCGGACCACCGCGAGTGATGTCGCGGTTCGGAAGGAGGCCGGCACATCGTCGCCCTTCTGGTTCCGCGTGGAGAAGGGGACCATCGCCACGGTCCTCTCCACCAAGACCGTGAAAGGTGTCACCTGGTACCGGGTTGTGCTGAAGAACCCGTCGTACGAGAATTCCAACACCTATTACGGGTATATTCACGGGGACTTCTTTGAACTGCTGTCCGAGACGGAGGCGGCGGCCTGGGAGAACAACCCGCTGTGCGTCAAGGGCACGGCGGAAGTGACGGCGCCCCCCACCGCCGGCAGCGGCGTGACGGCGCCTCCGGCGGTGACCGCGGTGCCCGGCGTGGTGACCACGGCCTATGCGCCTGCCAGCGGGACCATCGGCACCATCAAGAACAGCGGCGTCAACATCCGGCAGGAGCCGAGCATGTCCGCCTTCCGCCTGTACCAGGTGGACCGCGGCACGGAGGTCACGATCCTGGAGATCCCCGCCTCCACCGATCCGGATCCCTGGTACAAGGTGTCTTACATGGGCTCCGTCGGCTATATCATGGCGCAGTTCGTGACGGTGGAGGGCGTCAACTTTGCCACGCCCACCCCCACGCCGATCACGGTGCCCGGAGGCACCGTGACCCCCACGCCCGTGCCGGGAACCACGAGCGGCACGGTGCCGGCCGTGGCGGAGAGCGTGGACGGAGCTTATGTGCGGCTGCTGCTGTCCTCCACCACCCTGTATTACACCCCCAACGGCGCCGCCATGGCGACCTGGAACAATATCGGCTCCACCCTGCCCCTGGCGGGCAGCCCCGCGATGCAGGTGGGCTACACCTGGTATCCGGTGGCCATCAACGGGACCATCGCCTATGTCCGAGGTGACGCGGTCCAGCGCACGGACGCCCCCGGCGCCCAGGCGTCCACCACCATCGGCGGCACCGGAACGCAGCCTTCCACGGTGACCGCGCCCCCGGCCCAGACGGTGCTGGGCTATGTCATCACCACCCGGGGCGATGTGAACCTGCGGCTGAAGCCCGCCGGCCAGATGATCCAGCAGGTCAACCGCGGCGTCGTGTGCCCGCTGCTGGCCGCGCCGGTGAACGATTCCGGCTATGACTGGTACTATGTCCAGGTGGACAACGTCCGGGGCTATCTCCGGGGAGACTGTGTCGCCTACTGCAACGCGGACGGCAGCCTGATCAACGGCACGTCCACCGCCACAGCCCAGCCGGTGGTGAACACGGGCTACATCAAGACCGTGGTGGACAACGTCAACCTGCGCCGGTCCCCTGCGGGGGCGACCCTGGAGCAGATCCCGATCAACACGGTGCTGGCCCTGACGGGCTCGCCCAAGGCCAGCGGCAATTATCTCTGGTACCCCGTGAAATCGGCGACCGGCCGCTCCGGCTATCTGCGGAGCGACTGCGTGGCCGTGACGGACGCCAGCGGCAATGAATCCGCCACGGCGGCGCCTGTCACCGCCACCCCCGTTCCCACCGGCAGCGCTTACGGTTATGTCCAGGCCATCAAGGGCGGCGTGAACCTGCGCAAGACCCCCGCCGGCGCGGGCATCGGCCAGGTCCAGAAGGGCAGTGTGTGGCCCATGACCGGCGCGGTGGTGAGAGAGTCCGGCTACGACTGGTATCCCGTGGACGTCAACGGCAAGAAGGGCTATCTGCGGGGCGACTGCGTGGCGAAGCTCTCGGAAACCCAGGCGGCGTCCTACCTGGCGGGCAACGGCGTCCCGGTGGAATCTCCCACTCCCACGCCTTCCCCCACCCCCGAACCCGTCTACGTGGTGCAGACCATTGTGGACAAGGTCTACCTGCGGAAGAGCGCGTCCCGGGACTCCGCCGCCCTGGACCAGGTGGCCGTCGGCACGGTGATGAACTACTCCGGCAAGACCACCTCGGGCGGCAACGTCTGGTACAACATCACCTACGGCAGCACCAAAGCCTGGGTGCTGGGCAGCTGCGTCAAGGAACTGACGCCGGCTGAGTACGCGGCCTGGCTGGCGGCCAATCCGACCGTCACCACCGCGCCGCCCACCACCAGCAATCTGGGGTATATCAAGACCGTCAAGGGCGGCGTCAACGTCCGGCCCTCCGCCGGCAGCAAGAAGACCATCGGCCAGGTGGCCCGGAATCTGGTCTTCGCCTACACCGCCACCGCCAAGTCCGGCAGCTACACCTGGTACAAGGTGACCACCGCCTACGGTGTGGGCTGGCTCCGGGGCGACTGCGTGGAGCCCTGCCAGGCGGACGGCAGCATGATCCCGCCCACCATCATCACCCCCAGCCCCACCGACGCCAGCGGCGTGGTGGTGAACACCTCCGCGGTGGAGGCCTCCTACACGATCCTGAAGCTGGGCTCCTCCGGCAACAATGTCCAGAAACTGGTCCAGGCGCTGAAGGATCAGGGCTACTTCACCGGCACGGTGAGCAATGTGTACACCGAGGAAGTCCAGAACGCGGTCAGCACCTTCCAGAAGGCCAAGGGGCTGACGGTGGACGGCATCGCGGGCTCCCAGACCCAGCATGCGCTGTTCGGCACCGTGCCCGTGGGCACCTATGACGGCAGCGACATGAGCATGGTGCTCTATCCCGCGGAGAAGATCGACTGGTTCACCGGCGGCATCCAGGAGCTCTGGCCCCGGGGCGCCAACGTGAAGGTCTACGACGTGAAGACCGGCATCGTCTGGTGGGCGCACCGCTGGGCCGGCGCCTACCACGCCGACATCGAGCCCCTCACCGCCGCGGACACCTCCCGTCTGTGCGCCATCTACGGCGTCAGCACGCCCCAGCAGATCGTCAGCAAGAATCTGTATCAGCGGCGGCCGAGCCTGATCACCATCGGCAACCACACCTACGCCTGCGCCCTTTACGGCGTGCCGCACAACTACGGCGCCGGCGACATCAGCAACAACAACTTCCCGGGCCAGATCTGTATGCACTTCACCAACTCCAAGACCCACGGAACCAAGATCGTCTACTACCTCAACACGCAGGCCATCCAGTACGCCTGGGAGAACGCCCCCAACGGGCACAAGTAAAAACGCGGACGGCGCGCCTGCCCGAAAAACGGCAGGCGCGCCGGTTTATGTGAGGAGGCATGCCCGTGGATGTCGTTCTGGATACACTGAAGGTCAACGGCCTGAAGCTGCTGCTGGGGCTTCTGGTGCTGATTGTGGGCATTGTCGTCGTGCGCCTGATCTCCAAATGGGTGCTGAAGCGGCTGGAAAAGACCGACAAGCTCCGGATGGAGCCCACGGCGCGGAGCTTTCTGAGCAACGTCATCCGGATCGCCCTCTACCTGATCGTGATCCTGACGGCGGTGAACGTCATGGGGATCCCGGTGACCTCGGTGCTGGCGCTGGTGGCCTCCGCCGGCGTGGCGGTGTCTCTGGCCATGCAAGGCGCCCTGGGGAACCTGGTGGGCGGCATGATGCTGGTGATCCTCAAGCCCATCGCCGTGGGGGAGTACGTCAAGATCAACGACCTGGAGGGCACGGTGCAGGGCATCGGCGCCTTCTACACCGACATCCTCACCTTTGACGGCAAGCACATCTCCATGCCCAACAGCAACCTGACCAACACCCCCATCACCAACTTCACCCGGGAGGGCCGCCGGCGGGCCGAAGTGGTCTTCTCCGTCAGCTATGACAGCGACATGGAGACGGTTTTCCGGGTCCTGAGGGGACTGGTGGCCGCCACCCCGGGCATCCTGCCGGATCCCGCGCCCCAGGTGCACCTGAAGGAGTACGCCGCGTCCTCCATGGACTACGTCATCCGGGTCTGGGCGAAGAACGAGAACTACTGGGATGTCTATTTCGCCCTGCTGGAGAACGGCAAGCGGGCCCTGGACGAGGCAGGACTTCGCATTCCCTTCAACCAGCTGGATGTGCATATGGTGCAGTGAGCATCGCAGAACCGCAGGATCCGCTGCGGTTTTGTCTTGCACGGGAAAAGACGCCGCGGGATCGGCGGCGTCTTCCGGAAGCGGGGTCGTTCACTTCAGTCCGATCTCAACCGGCGCCCACAGGCCGAAGCCGGTCTCGTCGATGCTGGAGAAGGTCAGGGACAGGACGGCGGCCTCCGCCAGGTCCGCCTCGCACTCCGAGGCGCGGATCAGGGTGACGGCCGTGGCGGTCTGGCCGGGCTGCACCGTGCCCAGCAGCTCATCCTTCTTGTCCAGGGGCGTGCCGTCCACGGCATACTCCGAGGCGGTGAAGACGATGGGCGCGTCGCTGCGGTTGGTCAGGCTGTACCGCACGAAGAGGCTGGCGCTGCCGCCGCTGGTGTTCAGCCAGGCCGCGGAGGCCGCGATGGCGCAGGTCTCGTCCTCGTACAGGGTGTCGGTGCCGACGGTCAGGGGCTGGTTGGCCGGGTTTTCCAGGGCGGACCAGGCGACGGTGTGGGCATTGCCCTGCAGGTCCGTCACCACCAGCATGGCGCTGCGGCCCACCCAGGTCAGGTGGTCATCCAGGAAGGCCAGGGACCAGTCGTCGGTGAGGTCCACGGTGTAGCGGTAACTGCTGACGCCGCCGTCCTTCCATTGGTCGTAGGGGAGGACGCCGCCGTCCTCCGCCGTGGTCAGCTGCCGCGGCGTGGTGACGAGGTGCAGCCAGTCGTAATTCTTCAGGTCGATATAGGTGCCGTCCGCGCAGCCGGGGCCGTCGTCATAGACATGCTCCACGTACAGGATCCGAAGGCTGCCGTCCTCCTGCCGGCGGCAGCGGAGGATCACGTTGAGGGTTTCTGGGGTGTCCTGGGCCAGGTCCAGGGCGTCCACATCCTCCAGGGTCATGGCGCGGTGAGTGCCTTCCGTCTCCAGCACGCCCCGGAGCTCGACGACATCGCCGCAGACGCGGTACTCCAGCGCGTCGGTGACGGGCCGGCCGTCGGCGTCCAGGACGTAGAGGCCTTCGTTGGTGGTTTCCGTCCACAGGCTGCCGTCCTCTGCCGGCTCCACGGCCTTCCGGGCCACCAGCCGGTACATGTCCGCCGTGCCGGTGTCCTCCAGGATCAGCAGCTCCGCCGAGCGGAAGCCGTCCTGCTGGCCGGCATCGAGGATCGCGGACACCGGGGCCGTCTCGCCGTTCAGGGGAAGGCTGTTCAGGGTGTTGACGGATGAGTAGCTGCTCAGGAAGGCCCCCAGATACAGCTGGGCAAACTTTGAGCTGTAGAGCCCGTAGTTGGGCGTCAGGGCGTGCGTTTCATCGAACAAGTCCGGGTAGTACGAGTAGATGTAGGGGTTCCGGTTGAGATGGTAGACGGACATGCCGGTGTCGCCCCGGGTGTTGCTCCTGCTGCAGATCACCACCCGGTCCAGGGCTTCGATGGCGGCGGCGGCCTCCTGCGGATACAAAACGGAGAAGTTCTGGATCAGGGTGCGGAGGTCCAGCAGATCGTAGGATTCAACCGGATCGGCTTTGGGATCGACCTCCTTGGCCGCGGCCACCAGGCGGGCGAAGCGGTAATAGGTCGTCTCGTTCAGGTCCGCCGCCGCCCTGCCAAAGAGCGCGTCCAGGCTGTCCAGCAGCGGGTCCATCTGCCGCAGGTCATAGACGGCCATGGTGTTGGCGTGCGAGTCGCAGACCTGTTGGGCGTAATCATGGAAAGCGTCAGCCACCTTCTGCCCCACGGCCGCGCCGTCCAGGCGCTCGGCATCCGGCAGGAAGGAGAAGGGATAGGCCACGGTGAGGCCGGGCTCCTCGGAGGCAAACATATAGTCGGCATAGGGCGCGCAGACCGCGGCGATCTCCGCCGAGCCCGTCAGGCAGGTGGCGAAGTAGATCCACTCCATCCGCCTGTCGCCACCGAAGGGGCTGTTCCGCAGCGCTTCCCGCAGCTCGTCGGTGGAGATGGTGTCCCCGTCGAACAGCTCGTCCTGGCACATGCCGAAGACGGGGCCGCCGCCGTGGTCGAAGATGATCAGGGCGTACTCTTCCGCCGGATAGTTCTCCACGCAGTAGTCCATGAAATAGGACAGGGTCGCGCCTTCGCCCATGTTCATCAGCGTGTCGGTCCGGCCCACTTCCCGGGTGCGCATGGAGTCGTCGATGACCTGAAAGGTGTTGCAGTCGGTGGGGTAGCCGGTGGCCCAGTGCCTGGCGCCGCCGGTGATCAGCACCACGTTGATGTCCTCCCGGCTGAAGGCCGAGCGGATCATCTGGATGATATAGCGGGTGGCGAAACCGCCGCCGTCCCTGGTGGACTCGAGGTCGGTGCCGATGGCGTAGGCCATGACGGTCAGCTTTTTGCCGGAGGCATCTGCCCGGGCGGCGGGAAGCGGCGTGAAAGCGGCCAGGAGGGCGGCCATCAGGAAGAAGGCGAAGATCCGGCGGAGAGACTGCTTCAGCATGGAATCATCCTTTCTCGCGGGCGCGCGGTTCAGCGGGTGATGGCGGAGAGGGTCAGCTCTGACAGGGCGTCCTCAAAGAAGGCGATGCTGTCCTCGGTGAGGCCGCCTTGGAATAACACGACAGCGGTGAGCGGGATGCCGCTGACCACGGTTTCGTAGAAGACATAACCGTACATGTCGTAGAAGTCGTTCACCACCAGGTATTGGTGCTGCCCGACGGTTTTGAGCAGACAGTCCCTGATACCGGCCTGATGGGCGGCCTGAAGCATCGTGGCCCCGGTGTCGGGATCGTCGGCGCTGAGGTCGGTGATCCAGTTGGTCGCGGCGACCGGATCCAAGATGAGGATCTGAGCTTCGGTATTGTCGATCCTCTCCAGGTACAGGATGTGGATGTCTTTCTGAACCATGAAGGCCGGAATGTTGCTGTACGTGCAGTCATTCTGATCCTGCTGGGCCATGTAGTCCTGGGTGTAGTACAGCCAACCGAAGGGCTGAGCGGAGGAGAGGCGAGCGTTCCGCTGGGGCACGTCCACCACAAAACTCCCGTCGGGATGGATGGTGACCCGGTCGCCGGTGACCGGGATGTCGGTCCGCCGGGCGACAGAGCCGGCGCGGTCCGCGATGATCTCAAAGGACGGGTACTCCATTTCGATCCAGTAGCGGAAGGCCGCCAGGGGATCCGCTTCCACGGAAGCCTCCTCCGCGAAGACCGGGATCGCGCACGCGAAGCACAGGCAAAGCAGCAGGGCAAACAATCTGGATTTCATGGGCATCCTCCTCGAAAAACGGTTGATATGGCGTCGATGAAAAACGGTCGTTCCGATGGAGCGATTCTACCACACCGCGGGTGCTTTGACAAGCCCCGGCGGCGGATTCGGAGAAGCGGCGGTTGCGCGGCGGCGGTTTCTCTGGTATACTGAAGCGGAACAAAGAGGGGACGGAGGGGCCGCCATGGAGAAGATCGACCTGGCCGCGTGGCCGCGGCGGGAAGCCTTTGAACACTTTTCCCGGGTGAGCTGGCCCTTCTATTCCGTGACCTTTGACGTGGACGTGACCGCGGTCTGCCGCTATGTGAAGGCGAAGGGCCTCTCCTTCTACTATACCATGACCTGGCTGTGCACCCGGGCGGCTTCGCAGGTGGAGGCCATGATGCTGGACATCCGGGACGGGGAGGTCTGGCGGCTGGACAGCAGGCAGCCCTCCTTCACGGATCTGCACCCGGGGGCGGAGCAGTTCCATATCGTGACCCTGCCCATGGCGGACGACCCGGTGACCTTTGACCGGGAGGCCCGGCGGGCCAGCGAGCGCCAGCGGGTGTTCCTGGACCTGAGCAAGGAGGGCCGGGACCTGCTGTTCATCTCCAGCCTGCCCTGGGTGCGGCTGACGGGGCTCACCAACGAGCGCACCCCGGACCCGGAGGACTGCATCCCCCGCATCGCCTGGGGCCGCTGGGTGGAGCGGGACGGCCGGAGAGAGCTGGGCCTGAGCGTGGAGGTGAACCACCGCACCGTGGACGGCCTGCACATCGGGCAGTTTGCCCGGGCCCTGGAGCGGGAGATCGAAGCCCTGCCCCTGTGATCGAGGAGGCGTGTGATGAAACCGAGGAAACCATCCCTGCTGCTGCCGCTGCTGTACGCCCTGCCTTTTCTGGCGGCGGCGGCGCTGCTGCTGTTCGCGCTGGCGCCCCAGGCGGCGGATTACTGGACGGCGGCCCTGAAACTGGCGGTGATCCCATGAAGCAGGCCAATCCGGAATCGACGGAAGGAAAGAGGAAGTATACGCGGCGGCGAAGGGAAAAACGTGCGGGGAGGCGGAGCCGGGCCTGGCTGGCGTTTGGCATGGCCTTCTGTCTGGCCCTGTCCCTGGCGCTGTTCACCCTGCACCGCGCGCTGACGGACCGGCAGCCGTGGCTGGACGCCGCGGCGGACACGGTCCCGGAGCGGCGGCAGCGGCTGGAGGAAGCCCTGCGGGACATCGCCGCCGAATATGAGGTGGACCCGGAGACCCTGCTGGCCTTCTTCCCGGAGGAGCAAACCGCGGATCTGGTCCGGCAGGGCATGGCGTGGCTGCTGGCCCAGTGGCGCAGCCCGGTGCCGGACATGCCGGAGATCCCCCTGGAGGGCCTTCAGCAGGCGCTGCGGCAGGAGGGGCTACCCGCGGGCGAGGCAAAGAACGCGGTCTACGACGTGACCCGGGCGGCCAAGCGCTGCCTGTTTCCCGTGCGCACCACCGTGACGGTCCAGGCCGCGGCCATGGCGTCCCGGGCCGGGCTGACGGAAGACCTGGCGCGGACCGTTCCGGCGGCGCGGCGGATCTCCTCCGCGGGGGCGTGGGCGCTGCTGGCAGCGTCCGCGGCCTTTGGCGCGGCTGTCCTGCTGCGGAAGGGCGGGAACCGGGCCGAGGCCTGGAGCTACATTGGCGCGGGCCTGGCCGGCGGCGGCCTGGGCGCGCTGATCCTGCACCTGGCGGTGGCGGCGCTGGACCTGCCCGGCCGGGTGGGCGCCGTGTCCGCGCTGCTGGGCGGGCAGGCGGCGGCGGTTCAGGCCCGGCTGCTGACCCCCGGCCTGATCGCTTCGGGCGGTCTGCTGCTGACAGGCGCGGCGTTGATGATCGCCCTCCGGGACGCCATCGGCCGGGAGATCAACCGGATCACCTGGCGCGACAAAAGCGGCGGCCTGAAGGCCCCGCTGACGGTGGCCTTCGCGGCGGACCTGCACGACACGCCCTTCGACGACATCCTGCCGTACCTGGCCGGGGTGGACGCCATCCTCATCGCCGGGGACATGACGGACCGCCACAGCAAAAAACCGCCGCGTCACGCGGAGCGTTTCCTGCGGACGGCGGCGGAGATCGCGCCGACCTACCTCAGCATCGGCAATCACGAGCGGCGGATGCCGGAGGCGGAGGCATGGCGGCGGGTGGTGGAGACCACCGGGGTGACCGTGCTGGACAACACCGTGTGTTCGCTGCGGCCGGATGTGGCCCTGGGCGGCCTGTCTTCCCAGGAGGAACCGGTGGACGACCGCGTGGTGACGGCCCTGGCGCAGGAGAGCGTCTTCCGGCTGCTGCTCTGCCATCACCCGGAGTATTACCGGGAATATGTCGAGGGGAAGGACATCGACCTGACCCTGGCCGGCCACGCCCACGGCGGACAGGTCCGGCTCTTCGGCCGGGGCCTGTTCGCGCCGGGGCAGGGGCTGCTGCCGAAACTCACCTCGGGCCTGTACTTCGACGGAAAACTGCTGGTGTCCCGGGGCCTGGCCAACCACAGCCATCTGCCCCGGATCAACGATCCCTGCGAACTGATCCTGCTGACGCTGGAGCCCGCGGATCAGTAGGCCGGATCGAAGCCTTCCCCTTCGCCCAGCTCAGCCATGTCCGCTTTGACGGCGTCGATGGCTTCCGCCAGGATTTCCAGGAAGGCGTCCACTTCCTCCTCGGTGTTGTAGATGCCGAAGCTGACGCGGATCATGCCGGGCGTGCCTCCGTCGTCGCAGTCGATGAAACTGCTCAGTTGCTCTTCCGGAATGCCCATGAGGCGCCACACATACGGATGGGCGCAGAACGCGCCGCGGCGTGTCGCTGCGCCTTTTTCCGCGAGCTTCACCGCCAGGTTGAAGGAGTTGACGTCGCTGAAATTGAAGGTCACGACCCCCACGCGGTCGCTGATGTTCTCCGTGTCGCCGTAGATGATGACGTTGTCAAAGCGGGACAGGCCGTCCATCATCCTGCGGATCAGGCGCTGCTCGTGCTCGCCGATGGCGTCGAACCCCACCGCCCGCAGCACGTCGATGGCCCGGCCCAGGCCGATGACGCCCGGGTAGTTGGGGGATCCGGCCTCATAGGAGGACGGCGCCTCCTTGTAGGAGACCCAGTCGTCGGCCACGATGTTGACCGTGCCGCCGCCGTAGAATGCCGGCATATGCTCGTTCAGCACCTCCGTCAGGCCCACCACCGCGCCTCCGCCGTAGGGGGAGTACATCTTGTGGGCCGAGAAGACCAGAAAGTCGATGTCCTCCTCCGGAGTTTCGCCCAGCATGGAGAAGGCCCGGTGCGCCACGATCTGGGCGCCGTCCACGATGATCAGCGCGCCGTACCGGTGGGCCAGCTTCGCCACGCGGTGCACGTCCGTCACATAGCCGGTGACGTTGGAGGCCGCGGTGACGCAGACGTACTGCACGTCATTCTCCTGCAGGAGGCGCTCAAGCTCATCGTAGCGGATGCGGCCCTGTTCGTCCACCTCGGCGTAGATCGTCCGGCAGCGCTCCCGCCAGGGGAGATCGTTGGCGTGGTGCTCGATGCGGGTGGCCAGCACGAGGTCCTCCTCGCCGGACACCAGGGCGGAGGCCAGCTTGTTGAGGCCGTCCGTCGTGTTGTTCACGAAAAAGCAGGTGTAGCGATCCGGGTCGGCGCCCACAAAGTCCAGCACCTTGTCCCGGGTGGCGTTGTAGAGATCGGTGGAATGGTTGGACTTGGCGGAATAGCCGCGGCCGATGGAGCCGTACATCAGCAGCTCTCGGCCGACCTCGTCCGCCACGGGCTGAAGCGCCGGCGTGGTGGCGGCGTTGTCGAAGTTGATCAGCGGCCGTTCCGTGCCGTCAACCAGGGCCACGGGCTGATCGACCCCCATCACATAGCCGCGAATGGTGTCAATGCCGTAGGGGGAGGACGGATCGTGGGCTCCGGTGCGGCTCAGAACCTTCTGCCGAAAGTCGTCGCGGAAAAAGAGAAGTTCCCCGGACGCCAGGGCGCGCTCGTCGCACCAGGAGATGGTGGTGTTCCCGGAAGCGCCCGTCATGGCACTGACAAAGCCCGCGGTGCCGGTGAGGCGCGTGTCGCCCTCCGGCCCGGTCAGCGTGCCGTCCCGATAGTCCAGGAAGCCGCTCATGTTGTCGTAAACGGCCGAGGCTGTGAAGACACAGCCGTCGGGCAGGACGACCCGCACGTCCCAGTTCCCCGCCGTGTCCGGGGCCAGGGTCAGGGTGCTGAGGCCGCCGTTCTTTTCAGGCCATTCGCCAACGAGGCCGGAAAGAGGCTCGTCCTCTTCCGCCGCGGCGCAGCAGATCAGGCCCGCGGCCAGCGCCAGGGCCAGCATCAGGTACAGCAGTTTTCTCATTTTTCTTTCCTCCGTCGGGGTGAATCATCGGGATCAGAATCTCTTTCCGGCTCAGTCCGCCGGGGATCCGCCCGGAAAACGGCGGCGTCGTGGGGCTGCAGGGTGCAGGAGAGGCGCTCCGACACGGCGGCTTCCCGGCCGCTCCACAGCTCCTTCACGGCCAGAGGGCCCTTCCACTGCAGCAGCGCCGCGGGGACGGAGATCTCCCGGGGCGCGTCGCTGAGGTTGAACAGCACAGCGTATTTCGCATTGCCGTCCTCCTGCCGGGTCACCCAGACGCTCTCCTCCGCCGTGGTGGTCAGGGGATGGCCGCCGCAGGTGCCGGTCAGCATGGCCAGCACCTCCGGGTTGGTCAGCAGGCTCAGGGACAGGGGGTCCAGCTTCGTCAGCTCGCCGCCGATCATCAGCGGGGAGCGCATGACGCACCACAGGCTCATCATGGTGCGGAGCTCCGGCACGGTGAAGTGGGTCCACTCAGCGGGGTTCTCGCACTGCCGCAGGGCGCCGATGGGCAGCATGTCCGCGTCCGGCCAGTGGCCCGGGGCGGCGTGGACGCACCACTTCTCCGCCCGCTCGAACATGCCCTTCAGCAGCTTCCAGTCGTCCCAGAAGTCATCCGTGATACGCCAGAGATTGGCGTATTTTTTCAGGTGTTCCGCCTGCTCCAGGGGCGCGGGGCCCGGGGACAGGGACAGCACCATGTCCCGGCCGCAGCCCCGGCAGGCCGCGGAGATCACCTCGATTTCCCGGGCGCAGTGGGGGTACTCCCGGGCGATGTCGTCGCACTTGACGTAGTCGACGCCCCAGGCCGCATACTGCCGGAAGATGCTCTCATACCAGGCCCGGGCCGCCTCGCTGTCGGCGAAGGTGCCGTACATGTCCGGGTTCCAGGCGCAGATGGAGTTGGGGTTGGCCGCCTGGTCGCAGCGCCAGGCCGAGCCCTCGATGGGCAGGTGCCCGTGGGCGGCTGTCCGGGGAAGGCCCCGCATGATGTGGATGCCGAACTTCAGCCCCATGCTGTGGACATACGCCGCCAGGGGTCCGAAGCCGGCCCCCTCCGCCGCGGAGGGGAAGCGCTCCGGCGCGGGCTGCAGCCGGCCCCAGGCGTCCATGGTCAGGGGCGCGAAGGGGACGTAGGCGTGGTTGGTGGCGGTGGGCTGGTACCACTGGATGTCCACCACGATGTATTCCCAGCCGAAGCGCTTCAGGTTCCGGGCCATGTACTCGGCGTTCTTCCGGACGACGGCCTCGGTCACGGCGGCGCCGTAGCAGTCCCAGCTGTTCCAGCCCATGGGGGGTATCTGTGCGATCATGGATGACCTCCTGCTGTGCGGGAGCGGACACTCCCGAGCCTTGAGAAGAAGAAAAATCAGCTGCGGAGCCAGACCCGCATGGGGTTCTCGCCCCGGTTGTCCCAGGCGAAATAGGGGATCAGGGTCAGGGTGCAGGGCTCCTCATTGTCCGGCGCCCAGTCGGCGTAGAGGGCCTCCTCCGGGACGGTCTTCAGGGCCGGGACCTTCAGGGCGGTGACGGTGAGGCCGCCGATGTCCAGCGGCACCTCGGCGATGCTCTCCGGGAAAGCCTGCAGCCGCTCGGCGTCCACCCGGTAAAGGGCCGGATCGCCGCCGTTGTCCGCGCCTTCCGCGCAGTAGGTCAGGGGACCCCGGCGGAAGCACACCTGCCCGGCCAGCTCCCGCACCCGGGCGTTGGCCTTCAGGATCCGCACCGGCGTGTCCAGGGAGATCAGGATGCAGTCCCCGGCCTGCCACCGGCCTGTGAAGTACAGGTAGCCCTTCTCCTCCCGGTCGGCCTTGCAGTCGTCGGCGGTTTCCAGGTGCGGCGCGCCGGGCTTCAGCAGGAAACTGCTCAGGGCGGTGACCCGGGGCTCCCGGCTCCAGCCCGGCAGGCGCACGGCGATGCTGCCGTCGGCCGTGCCGGACACCACCCGGAGGCAGGCCTCCCCGGACCAGGGCAGCTCCGCCTCCATCCGCAGGGTGAGGGGGGCGCCGTTCAGGGTCACGGTCAGCTCCCCGCCCACAAACAGGTGGACGAACAGGGTGCCCTCCGAGGCGGTATAGGCGTAGGCCGGCAGGGAGGACACGATCCGGGCGATGTTGGGCGGGCAGCAGGCACAGCCGAACCACTTCTGCCGCACGGGTTTCACATGGCTCAGCCGGGCGTCGGTGCGGCAGGCCTCCGGATCGCAGCTCAGGGGGTTCACATAGAAGAAAGAATGGCCGTCCAGGGCCATGCCGGCCAGCACCGTGTTGTACAGGGCCTCCTCCATGACGTCGGCGTAGTGGCTGTCGGGCTCCAGCTGCAGCATCCGCCGGGCGAAGAAGGCCAGGCCGATGGCCGCGCAGGTCTCGGAGTAGGCGGTGTCGGAGGGCAGGTCAAAGGGCCGGGAAAAGGCCTCGCCCACATGGGTGGCCCCCACGCCGCCGGTGATGTAGCGCTTCTCCTCCGCGGCGGAGTGCCACAGCCGCTGGCAGGCTTCCGCCAGGGAGGCGTCCCCGGTGATCCGCGCCGCGTCCGCCATGCCCGCGTACAGATACATGGCTCGCACGGCGTGGCCCACGGCCTCGGTCTGCTCCCGGACCGGGGCGTTGGCCTGGTGGTAGGCGGAGCCCCCGGTGGGGCCGCCCCAGGCCGCGCCTTCCCGTTCCCGGGCCTCCTCGTCGAACCAGAAGGGCTTCTGACCCCGCTGGTCGATGAAGTACAGGGCCTGGTCCAGGAAGCGCCGCTCCGCGGTCTCCTCCCACAGGCGGATCAGGGCCATCTCGGCGATCTCGTGGCCGGGATAGCCGGGCTTCTTGCCGGGCTCGGGGCCCAGGTGCGCGGCGCAGCAGTCGGCGAAGCGCATGGCCGCTTTCAGCAGGTCGTCCTGTCCGGTGGCCTGGTGCCACGCCACGGCGGCCTCCGTCAGGTGGCCGAGGCAGTACAGCTCGTGGTGGTCCCGCAGGTTGGTGAAGGCCCGCTCCCGCAGGCCCAGGGTGTAATAGGTGTCCAGATAGCCGTCGGCCTCCTGGGCGGCGCAGACGGCGTCCACCGCCTCCTGGGCCGTGGCCTGCAGGGCGGGGTCGGGTTTGCGCATCAGCTGGTAGCTCACGGCCTCCAGCCACTTGTAGCCGTCGCTGTCCTGGAAGACAAAGCCGTAGAAGGCGTCGGGGTCCGGCGCCCGGCCGTTCTCCGGCAGGGGTTGAAAGCGCATCTCCTTGGCGGCGGCGGGGGGCGTCCAGGGCGCTCCGGCCCGCTTCGCGGCGTTGCGGCGGGCGGCGGCGCGCATGTTGTGCATCCACCAACTGGGGGCGGCGTCCGGGATCCGGTCGTTCAGGGCTTCCCACTGGTAGGGGATGACTTCCCGGCGCACCAGGTCCATCTCCCGCAGCCAGAAAGCGTCTGTCACGCGGACCGCCGACAGGGGCAGGGGCTTGGAGGACCGGGTCTTACGCATGTCGGGATTCGCCTCCTTCTCCGCGGCTGCGGAAGGTCAGTTCCTGCTCTTCCAGGGATACGGTGGTGTTGGCGGGCACGTCCCGGGTGATGAACACGTTGGAGCCGATGGTGCAGTTGTCGCCGATGACGGTGTCGCCCAGCACGGAGGCGCAGGCGTAGAGGGTCACCCGGTTGCCGATGGTGGGGTGGCGCTTTTTGCCCCGGAGTCCCTGGCCCGCCCGGGTGGAGACCGCGCCCAGGGTCACGCCCTGGTACAGCTTGACGTGCTCCCCGATGACGGTGGTCTCGCCCACCACGATGCCGGTGCCGTGGTCGATGAAGAAGCTGGCCCCGATGGTGGCGCCGGGATGGATATCGATGCCCGTGCGGCTGTGGGCGCGCTCGCTCATGATCCGCGGCAGCATGGGCACTCCCAGCCGGTACAGCTCGTGGGCGATGCGGTAGATGGTGATGGCGTAATAGCCCGGATAGGCCAGGATGATCTCCTCCAGGTTCTCCGCCGCCGGGTCGCCGTCATAGATGGCCTGCAGGTCGGTCTCCAGCAGGCCGCGCATGGCCGGCACCGTCCGGAAGAAGGCGTCGGTGATTTCCCGGGCCTCCTCCGCCAGCTCCGACGAGGACCAGCTGGCATAGCGGGCGTCGCCGGGGAGGGCGCTGATCACCAGCTGCCGCATCCGCAGCATGGCGTCCTCCACCGTCATCCGGAGCCCCTCGGCGGGATCGTCCGCCAGGCGCCCGGGGGCGGGATAGCAGCCGTAATACAGCACGGAAAAAAGCTTGTCCAGCAGGGCGTACACACACTCCTTGTCCGGCCGGTGCGGCATCTGCAGGCGGTCGATGATCCGTCCCTTGCCGTAGTCGTCGAGGATGAGGTCCGCTGCGAAGTTTTCGGCGCTCTCCATGATCCTTCTCCTTTGCTGCGTGATGACACCGAACATCCTACCACATTTGGCGCAGGATCGCAATGCGGCGGCGGGATTTTCCGCGCTTTGCACGGGCGGGGTTCTGTGGTATACTGGCAGGGGTCCGGAGGGACGGACGAAGCGGACAGAAAGGGGATAACGATATGGGAACCATTTATCTCGCCGGGGGCTGCTTCTGGGGCATGCAGAAGTTCTTCGACCAGTTTGAGGGCGTGACGGCCACGGAGGTGGGCTATGCCAACGGGCCGGACCGGGCCCCCAGCTACCGGGAGGTCTGTGCCGACAGCGGCCACGCGGAGACGCTGCGGGTGGATTTCGATGAGAGCAGGCTCTCCCTGACGGCGCTGCTGGATCTCTATTTCACGGTCATTGACCCGCTGTCCGTCAACCGGCAGGGGCACGACGAGGGCATCCAGTACCGGACCGGCATCTATTACACGGATGAAAGCCAGCTGCCGGAGATCCGGGCCGTCTGCGCCCGGGAGGAGGAAAAGGCCGGCGCGAAGCTGGCGGTGGAGGTGGAACCCCTGCGGAACTTCTTCCCGGCGGAGGCGTACCATCAAAAATACCTGGACAAGAACCCGGGCGGCTACTGCCACATCCCGGAGCGGTTTTTCCGCCTCCGTTCCGCCGGTGACGGTCCTGTGACCGGACGCTGAAAATTCTGTTGACAAGATGTTTGCAAACCATTATAATGGCCTATATACCGTGTGGAGATACGGTACAATTTGAACAGGAGGGATTTTCAGTGAAGAAAACCATCGCTACCATTTTGGCGCTGTGCATGGTGATCGGCTGCTGCGCCGCTCTGGCGGAAGGCACTGGGTATGAGCCCCAGTACACCTATCGCAGCTACTCCACCACCCAGGCCCTGAAGTGGAACCCCCACACCTGGGAGACCAGCATTGACGACGCCTGGCTGAGCTACCTCTCTTCCCCCTTTGTGACGATGCAGGTTCTCGACTCCGAGAACGGCGTCTATCAGTGGGTGTATGAGATGGCCGAGTCCGTGACCGACGTCACTGCCGATCACAAGGACGACCTGACCACCTACAACGTCACGCTGCAGGAAGGCAAGACCCTGGACGAAATCACCGAGGGCTATGTCTTCGAGATCGCCCTGAACAAGAACGCCAAGTGGGAAGATGGCACTCCGATCAACGCGGACACCTACATCTATTCCATGAAGCAGCTGCTCAATCCGAAGATGCGCAACTATCGCGCCAACCTCTACTACGCGGGTGAGTCTGCTGTGGCCGGCGGCGCCACTTACTACAACGCCGGCGCGCCCATCTACGAGAACATCGTTCCCGCCTATGATGACACCCCCGACTACTCCTATGACGTGGAGAAGGGCCTGGCGGACGGCATCCTGTACACGCTGGTGAACAGCGCGGACTGGACGCTGTACTCCATGTCCTGGCAGGAACTGCACGACAAGTACGGCGCCTGCGATCAGGAAGACCTGGACGCCCTGAAGGCGAAGGCCAATGCCTATGGCTACATCCTGCTGGACGACGAGACCATGCCGATTTTCTCCAAGGCCGCGGCTGATCTGGCTGCGCTGTTCGGCATTGACGCCGCTTCCGAAGACTTCGACGGCTTCTGCAAGGAAATGATCCTGGCCTATGCCGGCGAGGGCGAAGAGTCCGAGTATGACGGCGTTGTGGGCTGCTACAAGGTGGATGACTACACCATCCGCTATGTCAACCAGACCTACATCGACTTCAACTATTTCATGACCTCCCTGACCTCCACCTGGCTGGTCTATGAGGATCTGTACGAAGCGGGCAAGGACACCAGCGGCACCCTGGTCACCACCAACTACATGACCAGCAAGGAAACCTCCATGTCCTACGGCCCCTACCGCATGGAGAGCCTCCAGAAGGACCGTCAGGTCGTGTTCGTACAGAACGAGAACTGGTACGGCTATGAGAAGCAGGCTGACGGCAGCCTCCTGTCCATCACCCCCTACGAGGTGGACGGCGAGCACATCCAGCGCTGGCAGACCGAGCGCATCGTCATCGACGTGATGGACGAGAACGCCGCGAAGCAGGCCTTCCTGAAGGGCCAGCTGTCCGTGTGGTCTCCGCCCGCCGACGACCTGGTGATCTATGCCACCTCCGATCAGCTGTACAAGGTCGACGAGACCTACACCATGTCCTTCTTCTTCAACACCGGCGTGGACAACCTGAAGGAAATGGACAACAGCAAGGGCAACACCAACTCTGTGGTTCTGAGCAACATCAACTTCCGCAAGGGCATGTCCCTGGGCATTGACCGCGCCGAGTTCGTCACCGCCACCGAAGGCTACAAGCCGGCCTATGCCATCATGAACAACCTGTACTACTACGACGTGTACAACGATCCCACCTCCTCCTACCGCAACAGCGAAGAGGCCATGCAGGCCATTGTGAACCTGTACGAAGTGCAGTACGGCGAAGGCACCCCCTATCCCACCCTGCGCGACGCCTATCTGTCCATCAACGGCTACAACCTCACCGAGGCCCGGGCCCTGATGAAGAAGGCCTGCGAAGAGCTTGTGGCGGACGGCCTGTACACCGCGGGCGATCCCATCCACATCCGCATCGGCTGGGCCAAGGGCGCCATCCAGGCTGCCGACACCAAGCAGCTGGAGATCATCAACAAGCAGATCAACGCGGCGGCTGAGGGCTCCGGCTTCGGCAAGATCGAGCTCGAGCAGATCGGCAACATCCCCAGCCGGTATGACGCGGTTCCCGCGGGCGAGTATGCCATCGGCTACGGCGCCTGGGGCGGCGCGGCGTTCTATCCCTTCCGCAACTTCCAGGTGTACTGCGACACCGACCAGTACTCCATCAATGAGCTGGGCTGCTGGGATCCCGCCACGGAAGAGCTGACCATCAACGTGAACGGCGAAGACGTGACCATGACCTGGCAGGCCTGGTCCCGCGCGCTGATCGGCTCCGGCCCCTATGCCGACGCTGATTTCGCCACCAAGCTGCACGTGACGGCCACCATGGAAGAAGCTTATCTGAAGAAGTACTACCGCATCCCGCTGGCCGGCTCCACCGCCTGCGAGCTGCTGAGCTATCAGATCAGCTACTACACCGACAACTACAACATCATGTACGGCTTCGGCGGCCTGGAGCTCACCAGCTTCAACTACACCGACGCCGAGTGGGCTGACTACATCGCCGAAGAGGGCGGTGTCCTGAGCTACGAGTAATCCGTTCTGACACAGACATGTGGAGCAGGGGATCCCCCCTGCTTCCACGTGTTTGACGGGCTGACGCCCGGACTGTCCCGGAGGGGCAACCCTCCGGGACACGTATCAACAGCCCCGGCGCATGAACCGGGGCTGTTGCAAGCACTCACCCCGTGGGAAGGAGAAACCTTATGGGCAAGTATGTGTTGAAGCGTGTGGTGCTGATGTTCTTCACGCTGTTTATCATCATGACGATCGAGTTTGTTCTCGTACGTCTGATTCCGCGCGAGCTGCCGTCGGACAAGGTGCAGGCGGCCGCCATCGAGGCCCGCTGGGAGGCCCTGGGCTACAAGGAGCCTCTCCCGGTGCAGTACGGAATCTACCTGAAGAACATCGTCACGAAGTGGGACTTCGGCACGTCCTGGTACATCGACTTCCGCAAGCCGGCCTGGGATGTGCTGACGGAGCGGCTGCTGCCCACGGTGCTTGTCAACCTGTATTCCCTCATCTTCTCCATCCCCGTGGGCATCATGCTGGGGGTTTTCGCTGCCATCAAGAAAAACAAATGGCAGGATCATTTCATATCCACCATCGTCATTCTTTTCGTGTCCATCCCGAGCTACGTGTACGCGTTCCTGGTCCAGTATTTCTTCTACTTCAAGCTGGACTGGCTGCCGCAGCAGGTGGCGGCTTTGAATGACGCGGGCAATTCGTGGTTCTCCGGCACGATGCTGGTCAGCATGATCGCCCCCGTGCTGGCCCTGTCCTTCGGAGAGATCGCGGGCCTGTGCCGCTTTACCCGTGCGGAGCTGACGGAGACCCTGACCTCGGACTACATGCTGCTGGCCCGGACCAAGGGCCTGACCCGCAGGCAGGCCACCGTCCGCCACGCCCTGCGCAACGCCATGGTGCCCATCCTGCCCATGCTGATCTCCAGCTTTATCGGCATCCTGGGCGGCTCCATGATCATCGAGAAGATCTTCTCCATCCCCGGCGTCGGCCAGCTCTACATCAAGTCCATCGAACTGTTCGACTATGACGTGTTCATGATGGACGGCGTCTTCTACACCTTCATCGGCCTGCTGGCGAACATCATCGTGGACATCAGCTACGGCTTCATCGATCCGCGCATCAGAATGGGGGAGAGATAACATGAGCGAGCAATATCCCATCATCCCTCAGGAGAAGTTTGAGTTTGTCAACGACAAGGACCGCCTGCACGACAAGGTCTTTGACGACAAGCCCGTCAGCTATTTCAAGGACGCCTGGATCCGCTTCCGGAAGAACCGCGCCTCCGTGGTGGCCACGGTGATCATCATCATCATCGTCCTGTACGCCTTCCTGATGCCGCTGGTGAACTCCAGGCCGGGATTTGACGCGCATTTCCTGGACAACCATTACGCCAAGAAGGCGCCCCGGGCCCTGCATCTGCGGAAGATCGGCATCGCCGACGGCGGCCAGAACCGTGACTTCTCCGACAAGAGCCTTATCACGAAGCTGGCCATCGGCGTTGGCGCGGAGGACACGGATCCCGACAACAAGCCGACCATCACGCTTCAGGAAAGCCTGACCAGCTACTACCAGCCGGTCCTCTCCATCGGAGAACCCGTCGAGCGGCGCAAGGGCAAGAACGTCGAGCGCAGCTACACGGGCCGGATCGACGTGTATCTCGAAGAGGGCTTCTTCTACATGTACGTTCCCCAGGAGGAGTACGCCAGGATCCGGGAATGGGAGGAAGAGAACGGGCTGCATGTGCTCTATCCCCTGATCGACACGACGAGCAAGTATTTCCCCAGCGCGGGCGACGCCGAAAACGCGAACTACTGGTACAAGATGACCAATAAGTACGCGCCCTACTATGTCAACGAGAAGGGAAAACTGAAGAACTTCCTCGACGCGAAGGACAACCCGGACCTGACCGCTGAAGGCCTCATGCAGCTGGTGCTGGAGGACAACTACAAGCGCGACGCGGACGGCAACCTGATGTACTATGAATACTCCGGCGGCGGCGACTATGACACGGCCCAGTACAAGGTCCGCGTGCTTTACTACAACTACTACCGCTACAAGAACGGCTTTGAGCCCAACTACCTCTTCGGCACCGACCTGCAGGGCTATGACCTGTCCCTGCGCATGGCGGACGGCATCAAGCTGAGCCTGCTGGTGGCCATCTGCGTGTCGGTCATCAACTTCATCATCGGCGCCATGTACGGCGCGGTGGAAGGCTATTACGGCGGATGGCTGGACATCATCCTGGAGCGGATCACCGAGATCCTCAGCGGCATCCCCTTCATCATCCTGGCCACGCTGTTCCAGATCCACCTGGCGGCCAAGGTGGGACCGGTGCCAAGCCTGTTGTTTGCCTATGTGGTCACGGGCTGGATCGGCACCGCGTACCGCGTCCGCACGCAGTTCTACCGCTTCAAGAACCAGGAGTATGTCATGGCGGCCCGCACCCTGGGCGCACGGGACAGGCGCATCATCTGGAAGCACATCTTCCCCAACACCCTGGGCACCATCATCACCTCCTCGGCCCTGGTCATCCCCGGCGTCATCAACTCCGAATCCATGCTGTCCTACCTGGGCATCGTCAAGCTGGGCAGCGCGAAGACCACCTCTCTGGGCACGCTGCTGGCGGACGCTTCCTCCAAGTGGACGTCCAACCCGCACCTGATGATTTTCCCGGCCGCCGTGCTGTCTCTGCTGATGATCTGCTTCAACCTGTTCGGCAATGGCCTGCGGGATGCCTTCAACCCATCCCTGCGCGGAGTGGAGGATTGACGCATGGAAAAGATACTTGAAGTCAAAAACCTGAGCATCGCCTTCCGCACCTCGTCGGGTACGCTGAAGGCGGTCCGGGATATCTCCTTTGACCTGGAGAAGGGCAAGACCCTGGCCATTGTGGGCGAGAGCGGCTCCGGCAAGTCCGTGACCTCCCGCGCCATCATGGGCATCCTGGCCGGCAACGCCATCGTGGAGGGCGGCGAGATCTTCTTCGACGGCAAGGACCTGCTGCGGATCCCGGAAGAGGAAATGCAGCACATCCGCGGCGACAAGATCTCCATGATCTTCCAGGACCCGCTGTCCTCCCTGAACCCCATCGTGAAGATCGGCAAGCAGATCACGGAAGCCATGCTCCTCAAGGGAAAGGCCAGCCGCCGGGAGGCCCGCCGCGAGTTCAAGCGCCTGCTGGGAGAGATCCGGAAGAAGACCGTCGAAGCCACCGGCGCGGAAAAGCGCAGGCATGTCGAGGGCATGTTCCAGACCTTCCGGAGCCTGGTCAACGAGGGCAACCGGATCGAGAACCAGTACAACGACGCCTACGCCAGCATCCAGGATGCCCAGGCGCAGATGGGCGACTTCCTCTTCCTGCGGGAGAAGAACCGGAAGACGGACGACGCCGGCCTGCTGCGGACGGTCACGGCCCAGCTGAAGAGGGCCCGGAACCCGTACCTCACCGGCGCGCACGACCAGGAGCTTGATGCGCTCCTCCAGGAGACCAAGGGAGCGCTGAACACCGATGACTACGCCGCGGCCGTGAGGGCGCTGAACGACAAGCTGGACGAGCTGGCCCGGCAGCCCCGGCCGAACTTCATGGCCCTGGGCTACGCCCGGACCAAGGGCGCCGACGTGCCGATGGACAAGGCGGAGGACATGCTGCAGGATGAGTTCATGAGCGAGTTCCTGCCCCTGCTGGACCAGGCGGTGCAGCTCTCTCACGACCAGTCCGTGGAGAAGAAGCAGGCGCTGCTCCCGGTGCTGGAGAAGGCCGCCGCGACCTATGAGGGCGAGTTCAAGCGCCGGCCCGCCAAGCGGCTGGCCAGGTCCGTGACAAAGCAGGTGAAGGGCTCCATCGACCGGCTGGATGTCCACAAGGACAGCGCGGCCTATGCTTTCGGGACCTCCGTGCAGGGCGCCATCGACCGCTACTTCGAGATCAAAAAGCGCAATCCCAGGGAGGAGAAGCGCTTTGCCCGCCAGAGTGCGCGGCGGGCGGCCAAGATCGCCCGGGGCCGCAGCGTGTCCTGGAAGGTCATCCCGGCCAACATCTACGACCTGGACGAGCTTCACGCCAACGTCAGCAAGGTGCCGAAGCGCCTGATCCAGCACACCGAGGAGAGCCTGAACGATCAGATCGACGTCCGCGCCCGGAGCGAGGCGCTGGTGGCGGCCCTTCAGCGCAATTCCTCCGACATGGTGTCCAAGGTCACCAAGAGCATGGCCAAGGAAAAGGCCATCAAGCTGATGGAGGAAGTGGGCATCCATGAGCCCCGCCAGCGGTTCTACCAGTATCCCTTCGAGTTCTCCGGCGGCATGCGCCAGCGCATCGTCATCGCCATCGCCCTGGTGGCGAACCCGGACATTCTGATCTGCGACGAGCCCACCACCGCCCTGGACGTGACCATCCAGGCCCAGATCCTGGAGCTGATCAACAAGCTAAAGGCGGAGCGCAACCTCACGGTCATCTTCATCACCCACGACCTGGGCGTCGTGGCCAACATGGCCGACGACATCGCCGTCATGTACGCCGGCAAGATCGTGGAATTCGGCACGGCGGACGACATCTTCTACGATCCGCAGCATCCCTACACCTGGGAGCTGCTGTCCTCCATGCCCGACCTGGACACCAAGGAACGCCTGGAGTCCATCCCCGGCACACCGCCCAACATGATCTACCCGCCCGCGGGCGACGCCTTCGCGGACCGCAACCGGTACGCCATGAAGATCGACTACGAGCAGCAGCCGCCCATGTTCAAGGTGTCGGACACCCACAGCGCCGCCACCTGGCTGCTGCACCCCGACGCACCCAAGGTGGAGATGCCGAAGATCATCAGCGACCGCATTGCCCGGCTGAAGGCCAAGGAAGCCCTGGAACTCCAGGCGGAGAGCGGTCAGCAGGAAGGAGGCGAACCGAATGGCTGATCAAAAGAAAGACGAAGTCCTGCTGCGGGTGGATCACCTGTGCCAGTATTTCGGAAGGAACAAGGCTGTCGACGACGTCTCCTTTGACATCAAGCGGGGCGAGGTATTCGGCCTGGTGGGCGAGAGCGGCTGCGGCAAGACCACCACCGGCCGGTCCATCATCCGCATCTACGACATCACCTCGGGCTCCATCTATTTCAAGGGCCAGCGGGTCTGCGCCGGCACCCTGTCCTACCGGAATGCCATCCGGGAGGCGAAGAAGCAGCTGAAGACCGCCGACCCCCAGACCGCCGAGAAACTCCGGGAAACCATCGAGGAAAACAAGAGGGCCATCGCTTCCGCGGTCCACGACCACAAGTATTCCGACAAGGACTACGGCGAGGCCAAGGCGGCCGAGCTGCGCGCGGCCTTTGACGAAAAATGCCGGCGGGCGGCGGGAGATGCCGCAAAGCTCAAAGAGCTGAAGAAGGAATACCGCGATCAGCTGCGGATCGCCAAGCGGACCCGCCTGATCAACAACATCCAGATGATCTTCCAGGACCCCGTGGCCTCCCTGAATCCCCGCATGACGGTGCGGGAGATCATCGCCGAGGGCATGATCATTCAGGGCGTCAAGGACAAGAAGTACATCGACGAGAAGGTCTTCGAGATCCTGGACCTGGTGGGCCTGACCTCCGAGCACGCCAGCCGCTATCCCCATGAGTTCTCCGGCGGCCAGAAGCAGCGTATCGGCATCGCGCGGTCCATCATCATGCGGCCCGACATGCTCATCGCCGACGAGCCGGTCAGCGCCCTGGACGTGTCGATCCAGGCCCAGGTCATCAACCTCCTGGGGGACCTCCGGGACCGCCTGGGACTGACCATCCTGTTCATCGCCCACGACCTTTCCGTCGTGAAATACTTCTCCGACCGCATCGGCGTGATGTACTACGGCAAGATGGTGGAGCTGGCGACGTCGGACGAAATCTTCGCCCACCCGCTGCACCCGTACACCCGCTCGCTGCTCTCCTCGATTCCGCTGCCGGATCCCCACACGGAGAAAAAGCGCCGCCGCATCACCTACAATCCCGTGGCCGAACACGACTACTCCGTGGACAAGCCTTCCCTGCGGGAGATTCGTCCGGGGCATTTCGTGATGTGCAACGACGCGGAACAGAGCAAGTATGAAGCGGAGCTGGCACAGCAGCCATGACCGAACAGAAACAGCCCGGGACGGGGAAGCGGGATTCCAACGGCTGGATCGTCGCGGCGGCAGTGGCCGCGGTGGTGGCCGGGACGGTCTGCTGGTACCGGGGATTCAGCTTTTCCGCGACGGCGCGTGAGAACTGGCGGGCTCTGGCCGACGGGTTCTTCACGGCCGGCGTGGTTGTGGGAGGCATGGGCGCGCTGAGCGTCGTTGCCGCCACCGGGTTCTTCGACATGCTCACCTACGGCCTGCAGGGGCTGTGGATTCGGCTGACGCCCTTCATGCACCCCAAGGGGCAGATGCCCTTCGACGAATACCGGGAGGCCCGGGTGGAAAAGCGCGGGCCGAAGCGCTACACCATGGTGATCGTCGGCCTGGTCTGCATCCTGCTGTCCCTGATCTTCACGCTGCTGTTTCAGGGCGCTGTCCCCGCGGCAGCCTGAACCCGACTCAAAAGAGCCGCCCGGCACGGGCGGCTCTTTTGAGTGATGGGAAACCGGCAGGGGATCACCATTTCTCTTCCGGCAGCTGGTCCAGGGAGAGGGTGGTGCTGTCAAAACGCTTGTAGCCTGTCCACAGGATGCGCTCCTCGCCCTTGTAGGGGATGACGCACTTGACCCACCAGATGCCGTTGCGCTTGTCGTAGGCCTTGGCCAGCACCTGAATGTACTGCCCCTTCACGCTGTAGGTGCCGCCGCCTTCGTACTGGGTGCCGGGGCCCTTGCGGGTGGCCAGCTTGTCGATGGTCAGTCCGTAGACGGCCTGATTGCCGGCGTAGGGCGGCGCGGTGGGGACATCCTTGCCCGCCAGCCAGGCCTCCGCCTCGGCGTCCGAGAGCTTCCGCACGCAGTCGCCCCGGAGATAGCCGGCCTGGCCGTCGACGTTTACGGGATACCAGGTGTAGCCGCCCTTGTTCTCCGTCGGGCCGGTCACGGGCCACACGCTGTTCAGCACGACCTCCCGGAAGACCTCGCCGTTGGGGGAGCGGCGCAGATTCACGCGGTTCCGGGTGGCCTGGACATAGCCGTAAGCGGACTTGGTTCCGGCGGTGCCGCCCAGCGACTGCACGGCGCTGCTCCAGGTGGAGCCGAAGCCGTAGTAGGCGTAGTCGGGGCCGTAGTATTCGGAGATCACCCGGTACTTCGCATTCTGAAGGGCGTCCAGGACGTTGCTGTACTCGTAGTAGGACACCAGCTGGCCGTTGACATAGTGCATGTCATAGCCCTCGCCGGAGTGATCCTCGTCCACGGTGGCGTAGCTCACCAGGTTGTACCGCTGACCGTCATAGCTGAACTGCAGCGTCCACGGGGTCTCATACTGTAAATGCTCGATGACCAGCGTGTTTCCGCCGCTGTAGGACAGGTAGATGTCAAAGCCCAGCCAGTAGTCGTAGTCCGGGTAGGCGATGCCCGGCACATACAGCGCGCAGTGGGTCGAGCTGCCGTTGCTGGTGTAGACGAACAGGTCTCCGCGGCCGTCGGCGGTGCCGATCTCCATGAAGACCAGCTCCGGGATGCCGTCGCCGGTGATGTCGATGAAGCCCACGGGGCGGCAGGGCATGGTGTCGTCGATGTCGTTGTAGTAGGCGGTCCGGCTCTCGTATTGCTGGATCTTGTCCTTGTGGGCGTTCAGGATCTGCAGGTAGGTGCTCTCCCGGGTCCCCCAGTAGACGTTCTGGTCCGGGATCTGCCCGCCCTGTTCCACGTAGTTCTCGGCTGAGACCGTCAGCACTGCGCTCAGCAGGCAGGCCAGCAGCAGAAGGATGAAGCTGTACCGCAGGTTTCTCATGTCCCTTTCCTCCCTGTTTTCATCGGATGTCGGTGGTGTGGCGGCGGTCTTCAGTAGATGATGTCATCCCAGGACAGGCTGACATCGCTGACGGACACCCAGACGCGCTTCTTCTGGGTATCGTTGGCCCTGTACTCCAGCTGGACATAGCCGTTCTCGGCGTTGTAGACGGAGGCGTATGTCCCCGCGGGGACAGGGTCCTTGTAACGGGTGTAGGTGCTGCCGGGCCCGTAGTATCCCACGGCGCTGCGCTGCACGGTGGCGTAGCCCAGGAAGCTCTCCTCCGGGATCAGGCCGGCGTCCAGGTTGACCCGCTTGAGGCCCGTGTAGGCCCGGCGCGGTGTCCCCAGGTAGGTGAACTCCACCTGCACCCACCAGATGCCGTTGCCGCTGTCGTAGGCGCGGCTCAGCACGGTGATGGGGTCTCCGGCCTTGAAGTAGGAGCCCAGTTCGGTGTACTTGGTGGAGGGGCCGGACCGGGTGGCGAGCCGCATGCTGAGGGTGGTGCGGATGCCGCCGCTGCCGGTGGTGCGGGTCCGGTCATAGGCGTCGGAGACCGGGACCGCCGCGCCGTTGCTCCGGCTGAAGAGCAGGTCCGAGATGCAGATGCTGTTGGTGTAGACGGAACCCCGCCGCCAGCCGGTGACGTAGAGCTCCACCCGGGTGACGCCGGTGTGCGCCGCGGGCAGGGCGAGGCGCTCGTAGCCCGAGACCCGGACGCCGCTGATGCCGGTCAGGTCGTAGGTATCGCTGAGGGAGTACGCGTAGTCCGCCGCGCTGTATCCGCTGTAGATCCGCAGCCGGACGGAGGTGGGTACCGCGCTGCCGTAGTAGGCTTCGGCGCTGCGGCAGTCCCCTGTGCGCAGCCACACCGCCCCCAGCGTCTCTCCGTTGAACCAGAAGCTGGCTTCCGGCGTATCGTCCGTGGTGACGGAGGTCCAGCCCACAAAGCTCCAGCAGGTGGCCGGGTCGTCGTCCAGCAGCTGCCACATCTGATCGGCGTTGCTCTGGGCGTCCAGTCCGGCGGGGTAGATCCGGTCCGTGACGGCGCCCTCCGCGGCGGCCAGTCCGGCGCACAGCAGGCAGAGCGTCAGGATCAGCAGGAAACGTTTCATGGAATCACCCTCCTCTCGGGAAGCCGTTCTATCCATGAAACGAACGAACAGGGCAAAGTGTTCCGCTTCTCCCCGACTTTTTGCGCGATCCGGGAATTTCATCTCCGCCACTCCACCGCGGGCCCTTCCGGGCCGGTGATCTCCACGTCCTCCAGGGCCAGGTCGGCGGTGTTCTCCGCGATGAGGCCGCAGCGGGTCAGCTTCGGCACGCCGTCCGCCATGGCGGGCTGGATGGCGGGGGCGTCCGGGCCGCAGGCGATGCGCACCCGGGAGAGGGCGACGGCTTCCACGGGCCGCTCCGGCAGGCCCAGCACATAGCCGGCGCAGCTGGCCCCGTCGGCGTCCACGTCCCGGAAGGTGATGCGGCCCACCCGGGGCGTGGTCTCGTCCACCGGCAGGGGTTCCCGGCTCTGCACCCAGGGGCTGTGGCCGTCCGGATCGCAGAAGTACAGGGCGTTCACCACCAGCGGCACCAGCACCCGCTCCATCTTCACGTGCTCGAAGACGATGTCGTCGATGACGCCCTGCTCCCCGCGGCCCCGGCGGGTCTTGATCCGCAGGCCCCGGTCCGTGCGCCGCATGAGGCAGTCCCGCACCTTGATGGACCGCACGCCGCCCGCCATCTCGCTGCCCACGGTCACGCCGCCGTGGCCGTTCTCCATCAGGCAGTGGGCGATCTCGATGTCCTCGCAGGGGGTCCTGAAGTGTCGGCCCATCCAGATCTTGCCGCTCTTGACGGCGATGCAGTCGTCCCCCAGGGAGAAGTGCGTGCCCGCCATCAGCAGGCTCTGACAGCTCTCCGGGTCGAAACCGTCGGTGTTGGGGCTGTCGGCGGGAGCCTCCACCGTCAGGTTCAGGAATTTCAGGTCCCGGGAGAAGTAGGGATGCAGGTTCCAGGCGGGGCTGTTCCGGACGGTCAGGCCCTGCAGGGTGACGTCCCGGCACCGGTTGAGGAAGACCATCCGGGGGCGCCAGGCCTTGCGGCGGACCCGGTGGCTGGGCCACCAGTTGGTCCAGTCGGCCCCGCCGTCCAGCACGCCCTCGCCGTACAGGATCACGTCCTCCGCTTCCACCCCGTTGATCAGCGCGGCGAACATATCCAGGGGATTCCCCTCCCAGGAGCCCAGGCTGTACGCCTCCCGCTCATCGGTGGTCTGGGTGAGGCCGGGCAGCACCGGCAGCCGGTCCCGGTCGTCGATGAAGCGCAGCGCAGCGCCTTTGCGCAGCTCGACCCGCACATGGCTTTTCAGGAACAGGCTCCCCGTGCGCCAGGTGCCGGCGGGGATCAGGACCCGGCCCTTCTCCGGGCAGGCCAGGATGGCGGCCTGCAGGCAGGGCGTGTCGTCGTGGACGCCGTCTCCCACCGCCCCGAAGCGGCGCACGTCCAGCGTGAGGCGTTCCGCCTCCGTATGGAAGCGGACGCTCACCCGGCCGTCCAGGCCCAGTTCATACGCCGTGTCCGGCGTCAGGCCATGGAGGGAAAAGACGGCGGTGCGGGCCTCGCCGTGAGGCGTGCCGTTCAGGGTCAGGGGATAGGGCCGAAGCGTCTCGTAATAGCCGCCGTCGCTGATCTCAAAGCAGGCGCTGCGGTTTCCGGCGAAGAGGCATCGCAGTTCCACCGGCATCACTCCTTCGCCTGCAGGGCTTCGCTGAAGGCCATCAGGAAGGCCGCCACCCCCTTGACCTCGTCGCAGCAGCGGTCCTCGGAGAGGTAGTAGGCCACGGAGCCGTCCCGCTTGTCCCCGGGGCCCAGCCCCGCCACGCGGCACATGTCGCAGATGTGGGGCTCGCCGTCCTCGCCCGTGATGAACTTCGTCTCCGTCAGGCCCTTCCACGCCTTCAGGCCAGCGGGCAGATACCGGTCCGCCAGCAGCACCCCCAGCCGCACGCCTTTCAGCAGCGCGTAGCACAGCATGGAGGAGCCGGAGGTCTCCAGGTAATTGCCCGCCACGTCCGCCCGGTCGATGACTTGGTAAATCAGGCCGGTCTCCGGATCGGTCCAGGGCAGGATCCCGGCCACGGCTTCCCGGAAGATCTCCACCAGGGTCTGACGGTGCTCGAACATCTGCTCGTCGCAGAAGTCGATGCAGTCGATCAGGGCCATGAGATACCAGCCCATGGCCCGGGACCAGAAGTTGGCGGACAGGCCCGTCTCCTTGTCGCACCAGGGCTGCTGCCGGCTCTCGTCCCAGCCGTGATAGTACAGCTTCTTCTCCTCGTTGAACAGGTGCTCGCGCACCACTTTGAACTGGTTCGTGATGTCCTTCAGGTCCGCGTTTTTGTTCAGCAGTCTTTCGTAGAGCATCCGGAAGGGCTGGGCCATGTACAGGCCGTCCAGCCACACCTGCCAGGGGTAGATCTCCTTGTGCCAGAAATTGCCGCACTTGCACCGGGGGTGCGTCCGGAGCCGCGCCATGTGGAACTCGATGGCCTTGCGCCAGCGGGGATCCTCCGGTTGCTGTTCCATGGCGAAGAACAGGGGCCGGCCCGGGGCGATGTTGTCGATGGAATAGGCGTGCAGCTCAAACGCCGGGATGCTCCCGTCGGGCTGCACGAAGCGGGTCATGTAGCTCATGGCAAAATCGCGGAAAAACCCGTCCCCGGCGGCGCGGAACAGGTCGATGGCCGCCACCAGGATGCAGCTGTCCTCGTAATTCCAGCCGTTTTTGTACTGGGTGTACCGCTCCATATAGCGATGGGCAAAAGCCTGAAGATCCGGCATGCGGGACCCTCCGATCCGTTTTTCACTGCTTCCATTATACGGTTTTTTCACGCCGTGTCAAGGAAACGGAAGGCCGAGCCTTGCCTTTTGCCGGGCTTTCCTGTAGAATGGGGCTGACGGCGGCGAGGAGGCGTTCTGAAGGCATGCGCTATGAGAACATCACGCGGGGTATTTTTCTCTCCCGGCCCAACCGGTTCATCGCCATGGTCCGGGTGAACGGAACTGTGGAAACCGTGCACGTGAAGAACACCGGCCGGTGCCGGGAACTGCTGCTCCCGGGGGCGGAGGTGTGGCTGACGGAGCCCGGGACGCCGGGGCGGAAGACCCGCTTCGACCTGGTGGCGGTGCGCAAGCCCGGCGGTCTGCTGGTCAACATCGACAGCCAGGCCCCCAACCGGGTGGTGAAGGAGTGGCTGGAAGGCCAGCTTTTCGACGCTGCCCGCCCGGAGTTCACCTTTGGCAGTTCCCGGATCGATTTCATGATGACCCGGGGCGAAGCGCGGTTCCTGATGGAGGTCAAGGGCTGCACCCTGGAGGTGGACGGCGTCGGCTTCTTTCCGGACGCGCCGACGGTGCGGGGCACCAGGCATCTTCGGGAGCTGGCGGCCGCGGCGGGGCAGGGATACCGGGCGATGGCGGCGTTTGTCATCCAGATGGACGGGGTGACGGAGGTCCGGCCCAACACGGCCACGGATCCGGCCTTCAGCGAGGCCTGGCGGGAGGCCCGGGACGCCGGGGTGGAATTCCTCATGCTGCCCTGCCGCACGGAGCCGGACAACCTGGCGATCCTTCCGGGGCATGAGATCCGGGACAATCGGGATTCACAGGAGGAATCAAGATGATCAGAGGCATTCACCACATCTCCATGAAATGCGGGACGCAAGAAGAATATGCGGCCGCGAAGGCCTTTTACTGCGGGCTGCTGGGCCTGCGGGTCCTCCGGGAATGGCCGGAGGGCGTCATGATCGACACCGGCGCGGGGCGCATCGAGATCTTCTGCAACGGCGAGGGGATCCGGACCAAGGGCGCCATCCGCCATGTGGCCCTGGCGGTGGACAACGTGGACGCGCTGGCGGAGCGGATCCGGAGCGCGGGCTATGAGGTGTTCATTGAGCCGAAGGACATCGTGACCCCCTCCGACCCGCCCGTGGAGGCCCGGATGGCCTTCTGCCGCGGCCCGCTGGGGGAGGAGATCGAGCTGTTCCGTGAGCGGCCGCCCCGCGCGGAAGGGGACGTGCGGGAAATCACCGCGCCGGAGGAGAAGACCGCCATTGCCCGGGAGGTGCTGGAGGCGCTGACGGACTGGTTTGCCGTCACCGAGAGCCGGGAGATGTACATCCGGGACAGCGCGGAGCAGCCGTTTTTTGCCGTGTATGCGGAGGGCAGGCCGGCGGGCTTCCTCTGCCTGAAGGAGACCGGGGAGGCCACCGTGGAGCTGGCGGTGATGGGGGTCCGGCGGGACTTCCACCGGCAAGGCCTCGGCCGGGCGCTGTTCCGGGCCGCCAGGGCCTGGGCCGTGGCGCAGGGCTATGCGTTCATGCAGGTCAAGACGGTGCGCATGGGCTGCTACGAGGACTACGACCGGACCAACCTGTTCTACAAATCCCTGGGCTTCCGGGAGCTGGAAGTGTTCCCCACCCTCTGGGACGAGGCGAATCCCTGCCAGATCTACGTGATGGCCCTGGCGCCGGAGCGGAGCCTGCTGGACGTGATCCTGCGGCGGCGCAGCTACCGCGGCAAGTTCCGGCCGGATCCGGTTCCGCGGGCCCACCTGAAGGCCATCATGGAGGCCGGCCTGGCGGCGCCTTCCGGCTGCAACAAGCAGACCACCAGCCTGCTGGCGGTGGACGACCCGGAGGTCCTCCAAGCGCTCCGGGCGGTCATCGACCCGCCGGTGGGGGAGACCGCCCCGGCCGTGATCTGCGTGCTGACCCGGCGGATCAACGCCTACCGGGACCGCTGCTTCGCCACCCAGGACTACGCCGCGGCCATCGAGAACATGCTCCTGGCCATCACGGCCCTGGGGTACCAGAGCTGCTGGTACGAGGGGCACATCACCGACACAGATCGAATCGGGGACCGGATGGCCCGGATCCTGGGGGTGCCGGAGACCTACGAGCTGGTGTGCTTCCTGCCCGTGGGCATCGCGGAAGGCGCGCCGTCGGAACCGAAGAAAAAGCCCTTCGAGACCCGGGCCTGGCTGAACGGGTTCCCGGAGGGAATGGAATAAGGGATGATCCTTTTCTCAATTAAGACTTACAAGTCAAGTGAGGACATGCACCCGAAGGTCCAGGGCGAAGGTCAAGCCCTGGTCGGGGCCCGCAGGCCTCGAAATCCCTCCTTGTGCACTCAGCGTTCCCAATAAGAAGAAGCATGAAACGCAAACCCCGCACAGTCATGCCGCTGTGCGGGGGTTTGCCGATGAACTCAGATCTCGTCGTCCGCGCCGTCCGCTTCGGGCTCATCCGCCATGTCGGTGAGCTCTTCCAGCGGGCGCTGGATCTCGACGAAAACGTGCGCGCTGTCCTTGGGGGTGGCGGCCTTGACCACAGAGCGGATCGCCTTGGCGATGCGGCCCTGCTTGCCGATGACCTTGCCCATGTCCTCCTCGGCCACATTCAGCTCGAGGATGACCCCTTCCGGGCCCTCTGTTTTCTGTACACGAACCTGGTCGGGATGATCCACCAAGGACTTTGCCACAAACGTGAGCAGTTCTTGCATGGAATCTCCTTTCTGACGCGCTTACTTCTCGATGACGCCGGTCTTCTTCAGCAGCAGGCGGACGGTCTCGGTGGGCTGGGCGCCGGCGCCGAGCCAATACTTGGCGCGCTCGCCGTCAACCTTCACCTCGGCGGGCTTTTCCATGGGGTTGTAGTAGCCGATCTGCTCGATGAAGCGGCCGTCGCGGGGGCTGCGCTCATCGGCGATGACGATGCGGTAGAAGGGGTGCTTCTTCATGCCCATTCTCTTCAGGCGGATCTTGACCATTGGGGGTTCCTCCTCGTTTTCTTTTGTCTGTATATGCATATCCGCTCAGGCGGCTGCACGCGTTATCTTCCCGGCATGTTCATGTTCTTCATCATGCTCTTCATGCGGCGCAGGCCCTTGCCGGTCTGCATCTGCTTCATCATCTGCCGGGCCTGGTCGAACTGCCGGATCAGGGTGTTGACATCCTGCACGGTGGTGCCGCTGCCGGCGGCGATGCGCTTGCGGCGGGAGGCGTTGAGGATGCCGGGGTTGCGGCGCTCCTTGGGGGTCATGGAGCGGATGATGGCCTCGGGCTTCTTCATGGCGTCGTCGTCCACGTCGATGTTCTTGCCGGACAGGCCGGGGAGCATGCCGAGCATGGAGCGCAGGCCGCCCATCTTCTTCATCCGCTGCATCTGCTGCAGGAAGTCCTCCAGGGTCAGGTCGGCGAGCTTGCCGCCCTTGCCGACCATGGCCTCCATGTCCTCGCCTTCGTAGGCCTCCTGGGCCTTGTCGATCAGGGAGAGCACGTCGCCCATGCCCAGGATGCGGCTGGCCATGCGGTCCGGATAGAAGGGCTCGATGTCCGTGAGCTTCTCGCCGACGCCGCTGAACTTGATGGGCTTGCCGGTGACGGCCCGGACGGACAGCGCCGCGCCGCCGCGGGTGTCGCCGTCCAGCTTGGTGAGGATCACGCCGTTGATGGACAGCTTGTCGTTGAAGGTGGTGGCCACGTTGACGGCGTCCTGACCGGTCATGGCGTCCACCACCAGCAGGATCTCCTGGGGCTTCACGGCGGCCTTGATGCGGTCCAGCTCATCCATCAGGGCGGTGTCGATGTGCAGCCGGCCGGCGGTGTCGATGATCAGCACGTCGCAGCCGTAGTACCGGGCCTGCTGAACGGCTTCCAGCGCGGTCTTCACCGGGTCCTGGGTGCCGTGCTCATAGACCCGGGCGCCCACCTTTTCGCCCACCACCTGCAGCTGTTTGATGGCGGCGGGGCGGTAGATGTCGCAGGCCGCCAGCATGGGCTTCTTGCCCTGCTTGATGAGCCAGCCCGCCAGCTTGGCGGCCATGGTGGTCTTGCCGGCGCCCTGCAGGCCGCAGAGCATGTAGATCGTCGGGGTGGAGGGGGACCAGGTCAGCTTGGCCTGGGTGGAGCCCATCAGCTCCGTCATCTCCTCGTTGACGATCTTGATGACCTGCTGCTCCGGGGTCAGGGAGGAGAGGACCTCCTGGCCGACGCACTTCTCCGTGACCCGCTTGATGAAGTCCTTGGCCACGGCGTAGTTGACGTCCGCCTCCAGCAGGGCCATCCGTACCTCGCGCATGCCCTCCTTGACCGCCTGCTCGTTCAGTTTGCCGCGCCCCGTCATTTTCTTCAGGGCGTTTTGCAGCTTTTGCGTCAAGCCTTCAAAGGCCATTGGTTTCCTCCTGTTCAAGCCGGATGAGGGCATCCAGCCGATTCTCCGCTTCCCGGACCGCGCCGCGCCGGAGGCAGTCCCGGCAGGCCGTCAGCCCCTCTTCCATCTGGCGGAAGCGCGCGGCCATGTGCAGCTTGCCCTCCAGGTCGTTCAGCCGCTCCGAAGCCCGGGTGATGAGCTCGTGGACCCCCTGCCGGCTGATCCCCGCGGTCTGGGCGATCTCCCCCAGGGACATGTCCTCCTCGCAGTGAAGGGCCAGCACTTCCCGCTGCTTGTCGGTCAGCATGGGCCCGTAGAAGGCCGCCAGCCAGGCCAGTTCCACCCGGCGGCCGATGTCGTCCTGTGCCATGATGCACCTCGCTGTCAATGGTTTTGCATTGACACATCGGGGATTATACGGCAGAAGACGCCCCGTGTCAAGAGGAAAGATGGCCCGAAACCGAAAAAGCGCGCCGTGGGACGCGCAATCGGAAACCCGCGCGGCCGGACCTCCGTCAGAACCCCGGGCACGCCATGGATTCCAGGTACATCTTGAAGTTCCGGTTCATCCCGTTGATCTGCCCGATCTCCGCCTCTGTCAGGCTGAAGTCCGAAAGGGCGGCGTATTCGCGGATCCGCTCCGCCTTTTTGGTGGTAAAGATCGGGCTGGCCCCCGTGTCGAGGTGCCAGCGGAGCACCACCTGGCCGATGCTCCTGCCGTACTTTTCCGCCAGAGCCTTCAGCAGCTCGCTTTCGCGGATCTCCTCCCGGAATTTGCACAGGGGCGAATAGCTCTGGAGCCGGATCCCGCGGGCCAGGCAGAAGGCCGTCTCCTCCTCGCAGGTCCGCAGGGGATTTCGCTCGATCTGGACCACGTCCGGCAGGAGCCCGGCCTTCTCCAGGGCGCGCAGCTGCCGCATGCGCACGTTGCACACGCCCACCGACCGGATCAGGCCCTTCTCCTTCAGCCGCAGCAGGGATTCCAGCGTTTTCTCCGTGTACTCCGGGACCGGCCAGTGGATCAGGCAGGTGTCGAACCAGGCCAGCTGCATCTTCTTCAGGGCGTCGACGACATAGGGCTCCGCCTCGCCGTTTCCCTCCGCCATCTGCCAGGCGTCCACTTTGTCCTGGATCAGAAGCCCCTCCCTGGACACGGATCCGGCGCGGATCACGTCCCGGATCACCGCGCCCAGCACGGCTTCGCTGCGGTAGCTGGGGGCCGTGTCGAAGGCGGTGATCCCGTTTTCCACCGCGGTTGACACCAGCCGCAGCAGCGGTTCGTGCTCCTTCTCGGAGGACACGCCCGTGCCGAACATCAGTCTCTGTTGATCTGCCATCCGCCGTCACCTTTCGCTTGTTTTTGAGGCGCAGGCGCCCGTCACCGGACTTCCGCGTACCGGACGTCGATCCCGCGCTCGGCGCAGAAGGCGTCGATGTTCGCGTTGGCGCGGCTGCCGGGGATGGCGCGCTTTCCGGGCCGCCCCAGGGCCAGCGTCAGCGCCGCCATGGGCCGGAACAGCGCCGGAAAGGCGCCCGCGGTCCGGGCCCTGCCCTCGGTGATGCCGTACCGCCGTTTCGTGATCTCGTGAAGGATTGGGTAATCCAGCGGGCCGGCGCCGTTCTTTGCGCTGCGCTTCGCGGAAACCACCACGATGGTTCCGCCCTCCCGCAGGATGCTGTGGGCGTGGCGGATGATCTCA
>JBGVCH010000084.1:0-15413 GCA_045226335.1 Christensenellales bacterium
TGGGACGCGGGGGCTTTGTTCAGAATCCGGAAGGGTTCCGGAATAACAGCGCAATAAAGGAGGAGATTCCCATGCCCACGAAGTACGTTTACCATTTCACCGAAGGTAACGCCAAAATGCGTGAGCTGCTGGGCGGCAAGGGCGCTAACCTGGCGGAAATGACCAACATCGGCCTGCCGGTTCCCCAAGGTTTCACCATCACCACCGAAGCCTGCACCCAGTACTATGACGACGGCCGCAAGATCAACGACGAGATCATGGCCGAAATCATGGCGAACGTGGAGAAGATGGAAGAGATCAACGGGAAGAAGTTCGGCGACGACAAGAACCCGCTGCTGGTCTCCGTCCGCTCCGGTGCCCGCGCTTCCATGCCTGGCATGATGGACACCATCCTGAACCTGGGCCTGAACGACGACGTGGTTGCCGCCATGATCAAGGGCAACCCCGATCCCAAGTTCGAGCGCTTTGTCTATGACTGCTATCGCCGCTTCATCCAGATGTTCTCCGACGTGGTCATGGAAGTCGGCAAGAAGTATTTCGAGCAGCTCATCGACGCCATGAAGGCGAAGAAGGGCGTCACGTTCGACACCGACCTGACTGCCGCGGATCTGTGCGAGCTCGCTCAGCAGTTCAAGGCCGAGTACAAGAAGCAGCTGGGCGAAGACTTCCCCTCCGATCCCAAAGTGCAGTTGTACGAAGCCATCCGCGCCGTGTTCCGTTCCTGGGACAACCCGCGGGCCAACGTGTACCGCATGGACCATGACATCCCCTACAGCTGGGGCACGGCCGTCAACGTGATGCCCATGGTGTTCGGCAACCTGAACGAGAACTCCGGCACCGGCGTGGCCTTCACCCGCAATCCCGCCACCGGCGAGAAGGTGCTGATGGGCGAGTTCCTGACCAACGCCCAGGGCGAAGACGTGGTGGCCGGCGTTCGGACCCCCATGCCCATCTCCATGATGGAAGAAAAGTTCCCCGAAGCCTACAAGCAGTTCGTGGAAGTCTGCTCCATCCTGGAGAATCACTACCGCGATATGCAGGACATGGAGTTCACCGTGGAGAACGGCAAGCTCTACATGCTCCAGTGCCGTTCCGGCAAGCGCACCGCCCAGGCAGCCATCAAGATCGCCTGCGATCTGATCGATGAGGGCATGATCTCCGAGGAAGAAGCCCTGATGCAGATCGACGCCAAGAGCCTCGACATGCTGCTTCACCCCACCTTCGACGCCGCGGCCCTGAAGAAGGCCGTTCCGGTGGGCAAGGGCATCGCCGCTTCCCCCGGCGCCGCGGCCGGCACCATTGTCTTCACCGCTGAAGACGCTGTCGAGCACGGCAAGAAGGGCGAGAAGGTCGTCCTTGTCCGCCTGGAAACCAGCCCCGAAGATATCGAGGGCATGAAGTTCGCCCAGGGCATCCTGACAGTCCGCGGTGGCCAGACCAGCCACGCGGCCGTTGTGGCCCGCGGCATGGGCACCTGCTGCGTCTCCGGCTGCGGCGACATCAAGATGGACGAGGAGAACAAGTGCTTCACCCTGGCCGGCAAGACCTACCGCGAGGGCGACGTGCTGTCCCTGGACGGCTCTACCGGCAATATCTACGGCGAACTGATCCCCACGGTTCCGGCTGATCCCAACAGTGGCTACTTCGGACGCATCATGGAACTGTCCGACAAGTACAAGACCATGGGTGTGCGCACCAACGCGGATACCCCCAAGGACGCCAAGCAGGCGGCTGATTTCGGCGCGCCGGGCATCGGCCTGTGCCGCACCGAGCACATGTTCTTCGGCCCCGACCGCATCCCCGCTTTCCGCGAGATGATCTGCGCCGAGACCGTCGAGGAGCGCAAGGCGGCTCTGGACAAGATCGAGCCCATGCAGCAGTCCGACTTTGAGGGCCTGTTCGAAGCGCTGGGCGGCTATCCCGTAACCATCCGTTTCCTGGATCCGCCGCTGCACGAGTTCGTGCCCACCGATGAAGCCGACATCGAAGCGCTGGCCAAGGCGCAGGGCAAGACCGTGGCCTACATCAAGCAGGTCATCGCGGACCTTCATGAATTCAACCCCATGATGGGCCATCGCGGCTGCCGCCTGACCGTCACCTATCCCGAAATCGCCGTGATGCAGACCAGCGCCATCATCAAGGCCGCGCTGGCCGTGCAGGGCCGTCATCCCGACTGGAAGGTCGTGCCCGAGATCATGATCCCGCTGGTGGGCGAGCTGAAGGAATACAAGTTCGTCAAGAACATCGTGGTCGCCACCGCCGACAAGCTGATCGCTGAGGCCGGCTCCGAGCTGAAGTACGAGGTCGGCACCATGATCGAGATCCCGCGCGCCGCACTGACGGCCGACGAGATCGCCAAGGAAGCGGACTTCTTCTGCTTCGGCACCAACGACCTGACCCAGATGACCTTTGGCTTCAGCCGTGACGACGCCGGCAAGTTCCTGCCCGCGTACTACAGCAACAAGATTTACGAGTCTGATCCCTTTGCCCGCCTGGACACCGTGGGCGTCGGCAAGCTGATGAAGATGGCGGTGACCCTGGGCCACCAGAACAACGCGAAGCTGCACTGCGGCATCTGCGGCGAACACGGCGGCGATCCGTCCTCCATCGAATTCTGCAACGAGATCGGCCTCAACTACGTCTCCTGCAGCCCCTTCCGCGTCCCGATCGCCCGTCTGAGCGCTGCCCAGGCCGCGATCAAGGCCAAGAAGGCGTAAACCCAAAACCGACATGCGTCCTGCTCAGCGATGGGCAGGACGTTTTATCGCGCGAAAAAGCGGCAGCCAGAGCCGCCGCCGTGCTGCCGTGACAAATCAGAAGATCTCCTCTTCCTCCGGCTGGGGAAGCGCGAACTCCAGGTCCACAAAGCCCATGAGCTGGGCGTTGCCGGACAGGTCCTCGTACACATAGACCAGCGACCAGTGAGGCTGGGCGTCGGGGACCACAGGGGTGATGGTGCAGAGAATGCAGTAGTTGGTTCCGGCGACCACCTGGGTGCTGAGAAGCGTTACGGGCTTGACGCTGCTGCCCACAAAGCCTTCCAGCGCCTTTTCAAGGGCTGCCACGGCTTCTTCCGTGAGCATGCCGTCTTCCACAGGCGCCCAGCCGCCCATCAGCGGTTCGGCCAGACCGGCGGCGCAGAACAGGGTTGCGATGACCAGAAACAGAACAAACGCTTTCTTCATGTTGTTTTCCCTCTTTCCATTCATTGTGCGGGGGCTCCCGGCACACTTATAAGACGCGGTCCGGACCGGAAATGTTCCCGGAAACCGGAATCTTGGCCGTGAACCGTTTCCACGCCTGTTGATACGGGAAAAAACAATCCGGAGGCAGACAGAAAGATCATTCTTCCGCCACGAATTTCTCCGCTTCCTCCATCAGACGGACCGCCATGGTGACCATGCTATCGCGGATGCCGTATTTGTAACCGGTGGCAATGACCACCACCGTCAAGCCTGTGTCCTTCTGGTAATAGGCGTCACAGGTGTAGTTTCCGCTGCGTCCCTGATGGCCGTACCAGATCCCGCCTGTCTGGCCGTGCAGGTGTTCCATTCCAAGACCGTAACGGCTGATGCAGGAGACGGAAGAGCCCGGGAGCGTCTCCTGCTCCGCTTCCATCAGAGCGACGGTTTCCGGTTTCAGGATCTGTACGCCCTCGTATGTGCCGCCGTTCATCAGGGTGATGAGCAGCCGCTCCAGGCCGGAACCGCTGATGTAAAGCCGGCCGACGCTGTTGCCGCAGTTGCCCCTGGGATCACAGGTGTCGGAATAGTTCTCAAAACGCGCGATCTCGGACTTGTACAGGGTCTGCATCCCGCCGTCGGCCGAAAAGATGTCGGCGACGTTGCTCTGATCCAGCAGAAGATAGGGATGATAGGCGGCATTGATGCCGAGCGGCTCGAAGACAGATTTCCGGAGGTATGTGTTGACGCTGTTCCCGGACAGCGCTTCCACCATGCTGCCGAAAACGGCGCCGTTCATGTTGGAGTACTGATAATGCGTTCCGGGGGCGTATTCCCGGTCGTAGTATTTGTTGTTCGGGTTGTTGATCAGCTCCCAGGTCGGCGTCGTGTAGTTTGCGTCTCCGCGGAAGGAGGAGGTGTGGGAAAGGATCTGACGGGGCGTGATGGGGCTGTCCGGATAGATCGGGTGCGTGATGGGCATCATGGGCAGCACGTTCCGGATGTCGTCGTCCAGCTCAAAAGCGCCGTTCTCATAGAGGGTCATCAGCCCGACGGCGGTGACGAACTTTGTCACGGAAGCCACTTTGAAGCAGGTATCCTCCGTGATGGTTCCGCCGGTCTGGTTGCGCGGACCAAACGTGAATGTGGCCACACGCTCTCCGTTCAGGGAAACCAGCACCATGCCGCTGCGAACCCTGCACTGCCGGAACTGAGACCGCGCATAGGTCAGGTAATCGTTCTCATCATAGGCCAGGGCCGGGACCACGGCGGTGCACAGGAGCAGAAGGATCAGAAAAAGAGAGAATGCTTTCTTCTTTGTCATGGCGAAGGCTCCTTTGGTATGGATTCATGCTGCATTGTGAGGTCACGTAAACAATAGCATGACTGCACGAGAATTGCAAGTGATCCGAACGCCGTTTCTCCCGAAGCGCGTCCGAATTCTCCTGTTCCCCTTTACAAACCGGGGGTTTGTGATATGATGATCAAGGGGATTGCATGTTCCCATTGAGGGGTGAAGCCATGATTGTACTGGGGATCGATCCGGGTTACGCGCTGATGGGCTGGGGCGTGGTGGAAGCGAAGGGAAGCGACATGCGGCTGATCAATTACGGCTGCATCCAGACCTATGCGGGCACGCCGATGCAGCACAGGCTGCGTTCCATTTACCAGGGCGTGAGGGACCTTGTGAACATCTACCACCCGGACGACGTGGCGTTTGAGGAACTGTTCTTCGCCCACAACGTCACCACGGCGCTGATGGTGGGGGCCGCCAGAGGCGCAGCCATCATCGCGGCGACGGAGTACACGGAAAACCTGTATGAGTACACCCCCGGACAGATCAAGCAGGCTGTCACGGGCTCGGGCAGCGCGGAAAAGAAACAGGTCCAGCAGATGGTGAAGATGCAGCTGCGGATGACGGAGATCCCGAAGCCGGACGACGCCGCGGACGCCGTGGCCTGCGCCATCACCCACTGCCGGAGCGGCGTGGTCAAGGAACAGTTCCGGATGAAATAGAAGCGGAGGATGCCCATGTACGCGTTTATAGAAGGCAAGGTCTGCGACAAGAGCGGCGGATACCTGATCCTGCAGGCCGGCGGCGTCGGCTATCAGCTGACTTGCTCCCTCAACACCATCCAGGCCGCGCCGCCGGTTGGTAGCACCATGCGCTGCCTGACGGTTTTTTCTGTCCGGGAGGACGCCGTGGAGCTCTTCGGTTTTGCCACCCAGGAGGAGAAGGACCTCTTCCTTCGCCTGATCAGCGTCAGCGGCGTCGGCCCGAAACTGGCCCTGAGCATTCTCGGCGCCATGCCGGTACACGATCTGCAGGTGGCGATCCTGATGGACGACGCGCAGGCTATCTGCAGGGCCCCCGGCGTCGGCAAAAAGACAGCCCAGCGCATCACACTGGAACTGCGGGACAAGGTTTCCCAGGCGGAGGTTTCGGCCCTGGCTCCCTCCGGCGGCGTGTCGGCCATCGTTCCGTCCGACGCCCTGTCGGAGGCCATGGAAGCCCTGGTGGCCCTGGGCTACACCGCCACGGAAGCGCGCGTTGCGCTGAACCAGGTCAAGGGCAAGAGTGACCGCGCGGATGAGCTGATTACCCTGGCCCTCCGCAGCATGGCCAGCGTGTGATTCTGAAGGGGGAGAGCAAGAATGGAAGACGAACGCCTGGTCAGCGGCATGCTCCATGAGGATGACCGCATGCTGGACACCAGCCTCCGGCCGCACACCCTTCGGGAATATGTCGGGCAGGAGGACATTCGGAAGAGCCTGAGCATCTACATTCAGGCATCGCTGGGGCGCCATGAGCCGCTGGACCACATTCTGCTGTACGGACCGCCCGGCCTCGGCAAGACCACCCTGGCGTCCATTGTGGCGGCGGAAATGGGGCAGAACATCCGCATCACCTCCGGCCCGGCCATTGAGAAGCCCGGGGATCTGGCCGCGATGCTGTCCAATCTCTCCGAGGGCGATGTGCTGTTCATCGATGAGATTCACCGGCTCTCCAGGGCGGTGGAGGAAGTGCTGTATCCCGCCATGGAGGACTTTGCCATCGACATTATGGTGGGCAAGGGCCCCACGGCCCGATCGCTGCGGATCCCCGTGCCGCGTTTTACCCTAATCGGCGCCACAACGCGCTACGGCATGCTGTCGGCCCCGCTGCGGGACCGCTTTGGCATCATCTACCGCCTGGAACTGTATACGCCGGAAGAACTCACCCGGATCGTCACCCGGAGCGCCGGACTGCTGAAGGTCCGACAGGCGGAGCCGGACGGCATGCTGGAGATCGCCAGGCGGAGCCGCGGCACGCCCCGGATCGCCAACCGGATGCTCCGCCGCGCCCGGGACTACGCCGATGTGCGGAACAACGGCATCCTCACCGCGGAGATGGCGGACGAGGCCCTGCGGATGAACGGCGTCGACGAGATGGGCCTGGACAAGACAGACCGCAGGATGCTGGCCGCCATGATGGACAAGTTCGCCGGCGGACCGGTGGGGCTGGACACCCTGGCCGCCACCGTCAACGACGACCCTGCCACCATCGAGAGCGTCTATGAGCCTTACCTCATGCAGCAGGGCTTTATCATGAAGACCCCCAGGGGCCGCGTCTGCACACCGGCGGCCTGGCGGTACATGCAGCGTGAGATGCCCGGCGCGCCGGAAGAAAAGCCCGGCGAAGAACAGACCAGTATGCAGTTCTGATGGGATTGAGAACGAGCGACAATGAAGACATCCGATTTTGATTACCTCCTGCCGGAGGAACTGATTGCCCAGACGCCCGTGGAGCCGCGTGACCACAGCCGGCTGCTGGCGGTGAACACAGCGGACGGCAGCGTGCGGCACCTGCACTTTTACGATGTGATCGACCTGCTGGATCCCGGGGACGCCCTGGTGATCAACGAAACCCGCGTGATCCCCGCGCGCCTGCTGGGGATCAAGGAGGACACCGGGGTCCCGGTGGAAGTGCTGCTGCTGCGCCGTCAGAACGCTACGGACTGGGAAGCGCTGGTGCGTCCGGGCCGACGCCTCAAGCCTGGCGCAATGTGCAGTTTCGGCGACGGCCTGCTGCGCTGCGAGATCCTGGGGAACGTGGAGGAAACCGGCGGCAGGCTGGTGCGCTTCCGGTACGAAGGGGTGTTTGAAACCCTGCTGGATCGGCTGGGCGAGATGCCGCTGCCGCCTTACATTCACGAGAAGCTGGCGGATCCGGAGCGCTACCAGACGGTCTATGCCAGAGCGGAGGGCTCCGCCGCGGCGCCCACGGCCGGGCTTCATTTCACGCCGGAGCTGCTGGACCGCGTGCGGGAGAAGGGCGTCACCGTGGTGCCGGTGCTGCTCCACGTGGGCCTGGGCACATTCCGCCCGGTGAAGGCCGAGAACATCGGCGAGCACAGGATGCACTCCGAATGGTATCAGGTCACGACGGAGGCCGCCGACACGCTGAACCGCGTCCGCTCAGAGGGCGGGAGGCTGATCTGCGTGGGCACCACCTCCGTGCGCACCATCGAGACCGTGGCCGATGACGACGGCGTGATCCACCCCGGTTCCGGCGACACGGCGATCTTCATCCATCCAGGCGTTCGGATCAGGGCGGTGGACGGGCTCATCACCAACTTCCATCTCCCGCAATCCACCCTGCTGATGCTGGTCTCCGCCTTCATGGGGCGCAGGGAGGCCCTCCGCGTATACGGGATTGCCGTCCGGGAGCGCTACCGTTTCTTCTCCTTCGGCGACGCCATGTTCATTCAGGGCAGGCGGGCTCCGTACGATACGATCGAGGAATAAGGAAGGACCCCGACAGGACGCGCGGGCTGCAGCTGTCGGGGTTCTTTACAGTGTGAAGACCGTGGCGTCCAGCAGTTCGGGTTCGCCCGGGTCGTGGGTCACCAGAATGCAGGTCCTGTGCCGGAGCAATTCCCTGCAGGCTTTGGCTGCGGCTTTGCGGGTCTTTTTGTCCAGGCCACCGAAGGGCTCGTCCAGCAGGAGCACGTCCGCATCGGAGAGCAGCGCCCGGATCAGCGCCACCCTGCGGGCCATGCCGCCGGACAGCTCGCCCGCTTTCTGATCCATGGCGTCCGAGAGCCCCATGGCTTCAAACGCCCGGTACAGCGCGACGGGATCGATCCCGGGATTCACCAGCCGCACGTTTTCCGCGGCAGTGAGATGATTCAGCAGGCGGTTTTCCTGAAAGACCATGGCGACCTGCCGGTCTTCCAATCCCTTTACGGTGCCGCTGTCCGGTGCGGTCAGCCCGGCCAGGATCCGCAGCAGGGTGGTTTTTCCCGTGCCTGAGGGCGACATCAGGCAGCTGACCCTGCCGCCCGGAAAGCGCAGACAGAGATCCCGCAGCACCGGCTTGCCGTCATAGGCTTTGGAGAGATGATCCACGACAAGATCCGACACAGGCAGTCACATCCTTTCAAACCGGCGGCTCAGGAAGCCCATCAGCAGCATGATCAGCTTCTGAAACGCGATGCTGATCAGGACGACGGTCAGGGTCCAGGCGAACACGTCCGTGGTTTCCAGATAGATCTTGGCGTTGTACAGATGCTGGCCGACGGTTCCCTTCGGCACGCCGATGAGTTCCGCCGCCACACCGCTTTTCCAGCAAAGGCCCAGGGAGACGTTCAGCGCGCTGTACAGAAACGGGATCAGCTGGTGAAACGAAACATACCGGAAGCGCTTCCACCGGCTCAGCCGGAAGACGGCCGCCATCTCGTTCAGCTGCGGATCCAGCGCGCTGATGCCGTCCAGGATGTTGGTGTAAATCACCGGAAGCACGATGGAGAAGGCGATGATGGCGGACAGCCAGTACTTGGTGAACCAGATGATGGCCAAGATAACAAAGCTGGCCACCGGGATGCTCTTCACGCAGATCATCAGCGGTGCCAGCAGGTCCCGCAGCAGACGGAAACGGCTGGCGAGAAGCGCCAGCAGCACGCCGACGACAAACGCGCAGGCGAAACCCAAAGCGATGTGGGAGACCGTGTTCAGGACGGAGAGCCAGAAAGCGCTTTCCTGAATCAGCTGATAAAGGCGCACGAAAACCTCTGCCGGGGTCGGCAGAATCAGCGACCGGTTCATCAGCATGGCCGCGGCCTGCCAGACCACCAGCCAGAAAGCGATGGCCCATAGCTTCAGCTTTCCGGTTTTCCGTTTCTTCATGCTTCCTTAAAAAGAAGGGCCAACGGCAGATCGAACTGTCCGCTGGCTCCTTCGATGTCCTGTTCAGCGGGTGTAGTAGAAATCCGGGCCGGGCAGCGCGCCGCCCACGGAGGCGGGATTCTGCTCGAACAGCGTGGCCAGATAGCCGGACAGCATGGTGCGCATCTCTTCACCCTCGATGAACACGATGTTGCAGGCGGGCAGCGCTTTCTTCGCCACCGCTTCCGGAACGATGTCGAACTGCCCCACCAGGGCGGCGGCCTCTTCCGTGTTCCCGTTCACCCATTCCACAGACGCCCGATAGTCGTCCATGAAGGCGGATACCGCTTTCGGGTTGGCCTCGGCGTACTCACGGCGCACGATGACGACACCGGTCAGCAGGGCGGAGGGAGACTCGGCGCCGGCCTGAAGCTCGTTCCAGCAGTCGTTGAGATCCAGGGCCACCCGAAGATCTTCGGCCTTCATCATGGCGGTGGTGACAAAGGGCTGGGGGAGGAGCGCGATGCCGTTCTCATTGTTCAGCAGCGCGTTGAGACATTCCGTGTGTTCGCTCATGAACTGGATGTCCACGTCCTTCTCCGGATCCATGCCGTTCCCGCGGAGAATGTAGTTCAGGGCATATTCCGGAGTGGCGCCCTGGCCGCTGGCATAAATGGTGCGGCCTTTCAGGTCCGCGGCCGTCTGCACGGTTTCCCCGCGCTCAACGATGTAGAGGACGCCCAGTGTGTTCACGGCCAGCACCTGCACTCCGCCGTTCAGCTTGTTGCAGAGCACGGCCGCCAGGTTGGCGGGCACGGCGGCGATGTCCACCTTGCCCTGGATGATCTGCGGCGCCACCAGATCAGCGGCGGCCTCGATCCCGAAGGAATAGGTGCCGTCATTGTCGTTCATCAGTTTCACAAGCCCCATGGCGGTGGGGCCCTTCAGCGCCACAACGCGCACAGGTTCATCGGCCAAAGCGGAGCCCGTCAGGGAGAAAGCCAGAACCAGGGTCAGAACCAGAGCAAGTGCTTTTTTCATGTTGGCATAACCTTCCTTTCAATGCCGGATTATATCACAGAACCCTGTAAAGTCAACTGCCGCCGCTGCCATGGATATGGGGCCGCAAACCGTTCGGGAAATAGAGTACCGGGAGGCTTTCCGGCACTCTGGGAGCAGGATCGAACGAAAATATACAATATTGACTTTATTCTGTAAAATTGGTCTTGCATTTTTCCCGTTTGCATGGTATCATAACGCGTGATGTTGCGAACATCGATCCTGTGAAGGAGGTGAACCGAGTTGCCGAATATCAAGTCTGCGAAGAAGCGTGTGAAGGTCAGCGAGAAGAAGAATCTTCACAACCGCATGGTGAAGAGTGGCGTGCGCACGTCTGTGAAGAAGTTCGAAGCGTCCCTGAACGGTGATGCTGCCAACGCCGCGGCTGCGCTGAATGAGACCGTCTCCGCGATTGACAAGGCCGCTGCGAAGGGCGTGATCCATAAGAATGCCGCGAACCGCAGGAAGGCCCGTCTGGCCAAGCGCCTGAGCAAGGTGACTGCGTGAGCTTCCGGTCATAGATAAACTCCTCTCCTGACGGACAGGGGTTTTTCTGTATTTGAAATTCGGGAGGAATCATCGTGTCTTCAGCGGAAACCGTTCTGATCACGGGCGGATCCAGGGGAATCGGCGCGGCCTGCGTTCGCCGGTTTTCCACTGCCGGGTATCGCGTGGTGTTCCTGTGGCATCGCGCCGAGGAAGAAGCAAAAGCGCTGGCTGAGGAAACCGGATCGGCCGCTTTTCGCTGTGACCTCAGCGACCCCGTGGACACGGCCCGGGCCGTGAGGGAGGCTGCCGGAATCATCAGATGCCCGGATGTGCTGGTGAACAATGCCGGGACGTCCCATTTCGGCCTGTTCCAGGATCTGGACGAAGCCCAGTGGCGGCAGGCCTTCGCGGTGAATCTGGACGCGGCCGCCCGGATCACGCGGCTGATTCTCCCGGGCATGATCTCCAGAAAATCCGGGAGCATCGTCAACCTGGCCAGTATGTGGGGCGAGACCGGTGCGTCCTGTGAGGCGGCGTATTCGGCCGCGAAAGCCGGTCTCATCGGGCTCACAAAAGCGCTGGCCAAAGAAGCCGGCCCCAGCGGGATCAGGGTCAACGCCGTGTCGCCGGGTCTGATCGACACGGAGATGAACGCGCACCTGTCGCCGGAAGACGTGGCCGCCATCTGTGAAGAGACGCCGCTGGGGCGCATGGGCCGGCCGGAAGAGGTGGCGGAGGCGGTCTTTTTCCTGGCGGGGCGCGGCGCTTCCTTTATTACAGGGCAGGTGCTCGGCGTCAGCGGCGGACTGGTGACATAAGTTTACCGATGTTTTTCGGATTGCGGAAGAAAACCGGCTTCCGGTTCGTCTGATGGGTGTACCGGACCTGCGGACACAGAAAAAGATCTGTGACTTGCAGGAAATTACAAAAGTATGTCAAATATTAAGAAAGTGTGAAGTCTATTTCCGCTTTCGACATCACATCCGGACATTTGGAGGGACTGACCATGAAGCGTGTTCTGTCGTTTGCCGTTGCGATCGCTCTGATTATATCGGCCGTGATCATGATGCCTGAGACGGCGCATGCCACCACGGTGGCTTATGTCAAGGGCGGCTGGCTTCGCCTGCGGGCCGCGCCGTCCTTCGATTCGGAGACCCTGGCCAGCTACTATACCGGCACGGCCGTGACCGTGCTCAGCGCGGCAGGCTCATGGTATTATGTTCAGACGGGGGATAGCCGTATCGGCTACATGTACGGTTCCTATCTGAGCTTCACGCCTTCGCCAACGCCTTCCGGGGATACAAAGGGCGTCGTCTACGCGGCCAACGGGCGGGATGTGCGCCTGCGGTCCGGCCCCGGCACCAACTACGGGGTCATCGGCAGTTACAGCGTCGGCACCAGCGTCACGATCCTGTCCGCCGGCAGTGCCTGGCACTACATCAAGGTGGGCAAACAGAAGGGCTACATGATGGCCCAGTACATCTCCACATCCTCCACGCCGTCCCCCGTTCCGCCGACGCCCAGCGGCGGCTATACCGCCTATGTATACGCCTCCAACGGGAAGAAAGTCAACCTCCGCACCGGCCCCGGCACCAACTATCCGTCCATGGGGCTGTACAAGGTGGGCACGCTACTCACGGTCCTGTCCCACGGCGCCACCTGGGATTACGTCCAGATCGGCACCGCCACGGGCTACATGATGACCAAGTTCATCACCACCAGCTACAATCCCCCCACACCCACCAAGGTGGTGATCGCTTCCGCGCAGCTCAGCTCCACATCCCCGCATGTGGGTGAGACGCTGTCTGTCCTGGTGAACCCCGGGACCGCTACGTACTCCTGCCAGTGGTACAACAATTACGGCGTCCTGCTGGCCAACACCAACACTTACAAGGTTCAGGACAAGGACCTGGGTTACAGCCTCATGGCGTCTGTCAGCGGCGTCGGCAGCACCACCGGCACCGCGGTGACAGGTTATTCGTCTCCCGTCACCTATGGCACACCGGTCTCCAAGCAACTGACGGCGGTGACCGTGTCCAACCTGAATCCCACCGTCAATCAGACCCTGACCGCCTCCGCCCAGCCCGCCGGCGCCACGGCTGTCTACATGTGGTACCGCAGCGACGGCAGCACGGCAGGCTCCGGCGCGAACTATACGGTCACCGCCGCCGATACCGGCTATCGCCTCTACTGTGTGGCAACGGGGTCCGGCGAATACACGGGAACCGTCTCCAGCGGCTACACCAACCCCGTTACCGGCGGGACCGTCACCCAGCCTCTCAGCGGCTCGGTTTCCCTGCCCAACGCGACGACACCCGGCGTGACCCTGACCCCTACCATGGTCCTGAACACCTACGCCGTCAATTATTCCTGGCAGCAGAACGGCGTCGTTGTCGGCACCGGCAGCTCCCTGTATGTCAGCGAAACCATGGTGGGCGACGATCTGCGGCTGACCGTCACCGCCCAGCCCGGCAGCGGCTATGAGGGATCCCTGTCCTCCGGTTACTGCTATGTGCAGACTGTCCATTGATCCAGCCTGAAGCTGGCGGCCACCGGGCCTGAACGGTCCGGTGGTTTTTGATGGCGGCAATCCGTCATATGCCCTTGCCAAAGGGATGACGTTCGCCTATAATGCAAGAGACCGAAAACACAACGCAAAAAGGAGAGGATCAAATGCATCGGAAAAACGCGTGGGAACAGTATGACGAAGCCCAGACCGCCAGCCTTGAGGCTTTTGCCGCCGCGTACAGGGCGTTCCTGGACGCCGGCAAGACGGAGCGCGAGTGCGTGACGGAAGCCGTCTCCATGGTTGAGGCCGCCGGGTTCAGGGATCTCCGGGAAGTCCAGCGCCTCGGCGAAAAGCTGAAGGCCGGGGACAAGGTGTACTACGCCTGGATGGGGAAGGACCTGATGGCATTCGTCATCGGCCGCCGGCCCCTGAGCGAGGGCCTGAGCATTCTGGGCGCCCACATCGACTCGCCCAGGGTGGATGTCAAGCAGAATCCGCTGTACGAAGATGAGGGCATCGCCTATCTTGACACCCACTACTACGGCGGGATCAAGAAGTACCAGTGGGTGACCGTGCCCATGGCCATTCACGGTGTGATCGTCCGCAGGGACGGCAGCAAAGCGGAGGTGGCCATCGGTGAGAAGCCGGAGGATCCGGTGTTCTGCTTCTCGGATCTGCTGATTCATCTCTCTTCCGATCAGATGGGCAAAAAGGCCTCGGAGGTCATCGAGGGGGAAGCCCTGAACCTGATTGTGGGCGGGAAGCCCGTGAAAGGGGAGGAGAAGGACGCGGTCAAGAGCGGCGTTCTGGCGCTTCTCAAAGAGCAGTATGGCGTGGAGGAAGAAGACCTTCTCTCCGCGGAGCTGGAGATCGTGCCCGCCGGAGCCAGCCGGGACCTCGGCTTCGACCGCTCCATGATCCTGGGCTACGGCCACGATGACCGCGTCTGCGCGTTCCCCGCCCTGAAAGCCATCATGGACTTCGACGGTGTGCCGGAGTACACCCTGTGCACGATTCTCACGGACAAGGAAGAGATCGGCAGCGTCGGCGCCACCGGCATGAACTCCAACTTCTTTGAGAACACGCTGGCGGAACTGCTGAGCGCGGCGGAAGACGATTACAGCGAACTGAACCTGCGCAGGGCCCTGCGGAACAGCCGGATGCTCTCCTGCGACGTCAGCGCGGGCTTTGACCCCAACTTCGCGTCGGTGTTTGAAAAGAAAAACGCCGCTTTCCTCGGAAAGGGCGTTTGCTTCAACAAGTTTACGGGTTCCCGCGGCAAGGGCGGCAGCAACGATGCCAACGCGGAGTATATGGCGGAGATCCGTCGGATCATGGACGGCGCGGATGTGGACTTCCAAACCGCCGAACTGGGCCGGGTGGACGCCGGCGGCGGCGGCACCATCGCCTACATGTGCGCGAAGTACGGCATGAACGTCATCGACGCGGGCATCGCCGTGCTCTCCATGCACGCCCCCTGGGAAATCGTGGCCAAGTGTGACCTGTGGGAGGCCTACAAGTGCAACTGCGCCTTCCTGAAGGAGGCCGCTCCCCTGTAAAACTCCGGCCTCAATTCACGGTCAAAGCGGAAAAATCTGGTAGATCCCGCACTTCAGATACTGGGTTTCCGGCACCCCGGGGAGGATCGGATGATCGCGCCCCTGGGTCCGGGACTCAACCTGCCGCAGGTGGACCCTGGCATCGAGCGCCGCGCTCAGCACGATGTCCTGGAACATGGCCGGCAGGATGTGCTGGGAGCAGGAGCAGGTGACCAGGTATCCGCCCGGCCGGATCATCTTCAGCGCCCGCAGGTTGATCTCCTTGTAGCCCCTGCGGGCGCTTTCGATGGCGGCCCGGGTCTTGGTGAAGGCCGGCGGGTCCAGGATGATCACGTCATACCGTTCGCCCTTCCGGCTGGCCTCGCTCAGCAGGTCAAAGGCATTGGCGGTGACAAAGCGCACGCGATCCTGCAGGCCGTTCAGCGCTGCGTTTTCGGACGCGAAAGCACAGGCGTAGTCCGAAATGTC
>JBGVCH010000085.1:0-77387 GCA_045226335.1 Christensenellales bacterium
ACGGGGGTGTCCAGCAGGGACTCGGGCAGGCAGCCGCCGGAGGGACCGCCGGTCTGCACGGCCTTGAACTTCTTGCCGTTGGGGCAGCCGCCGCCGATGTCGTAGATGATGGTCCGCAGGGGCGTACCCATGGGGATCTCCACCAGACCGGTGTTGTTGATCTTGCCACCCAGAGCGAAGACCTTGGTGCCCTTGGACTTCTCGGTGCCCATGGCTGCATACCACTCGGCGCCGTGCAGGATGATCTGCGCCACGTTGGCGTAGGTTTCCACGTTGTTCAGCATGGTGGGTTTCTCAAACAGGCCCTTGACGGCCGGGAAGGGCGGACGGGCCGTGGGCTCGCCGCGCTTGCCCTCGATGGAGTGCATCAGGGCGGTTTCCTCACCGCAGACGAAGGCGCCGGCGCCCAGACGGATGTTCAGATCGAAGTTGAAGCCCGTCTCGAAGATGTTCTCGCCCAGCAGGCCGTACTCACGGGCCTGATCGATGGCGATGGACAGGCGCTTGACGGCGATGGGATACTCGGCGCGGACATAAATGTAGCCCTGGGAAGCACCGATGGCGTAGCCGGCGATGGCCATGGCCTCAATGATGGCATGGGGGTCGCCTTCCAGGATGGAGCGGTCCATGAACGCGCCGGGGTCGCCCTCGTCGGCGTTGCAGGCCACGTACTTTTGGTCCGCCTGGCTCTGGTAGGTGAACTTCCACTTCAGGCCAGTGGGGAAGCCGCCGCCGCCGCGGCCACGGAGACCGGACTTCAGGATCTCGTCGATGACTTCTTCCCGGGTCATGGTGGTCAGGGCCTTTTCCAGGGCCTTGTAGCCGTCCATGGCCAGGTACTCGTCGATGTTCTCCGGATCGATGACGCCGCAGTTGCGCAGGGCGATGCGGTGCTGATGCTTATAGAAGGTGATGTCGTCCAGCTTCTTGCTGGCGTCCTGCTCATGGGTGGCGTGCTCGGTGTACACCAGGTGCTCCACCTTGCGGCCCTTGAGGAGGTGTTCGGAGACGATCTCGTCCACGTCTTCCACCTTCACATGGCTGTAGAAGGTGCCGTCGGGGTAGACGATGACCACGGGGCCGGCTTCGCAGAGGCCGAAGCAGCCGGTGCGGATGACCTTGACCTCATGGTCCAGGCCGTTCTCCGCGATCTTCTGGTTGAAGCGCTCGATCAGATTAGCGGAGCCGGACGAGGAACAGCCGGTGCCGCCGCAGACCAGGACATGCGCGCGATAGATATCCATCTCTCTCTTCCCTCCGCTCAGTCTTTCTCAGCCGCGCCGATGGTGTACTCCGCCACGGGACGGCCGTTGACGATGTGCTCCGCCACGATGCGGGACACCATCTCGGGGTGCACACGGACGTAGGTGACCTTGTCCTTGCCGGGCTCGATCACGTCCACCATGGGCTCCAGGCGGCACATGCCGATGCAGCCGGTCTGGCTGACGGTAACGTTGGGCAGCTGCCGCTTGGCAATCTCGTCCATGAAGGCCAGCATCACGGGACGGGCTCCGGCGGCGATGCCGCAGGTCGCCATGCCCACCACCACGCGGACGGTGTTGCTGTCCTTCTCGGTCCGCAGGTTGATGCGGTTGACGGTCGCTTTGCGGATGGCTTCGAGTTCTGCCAATGATTTCATCGCATAATCCCTCCTAATATCGGTTCAATTTCTTCTTTCAGGGATTCCCTGATCCACTGGATCACGGACGGCTCGTTCAGCGGCACTTCCGACCCCAGCACGGCCCGGACCTCCTCCGTGGAGAAGCTGCTCTCCCCCGCCGGCGATGTGCAGGTCAGGGAGAACTCCGGCCGTTCCGGGCTGCCCAGGATGATGGTGACCATGGTCTCCGCCAGGTCCCCCACCGGCAGGCAGTCGATGGAAGCGGTGTTGAAGCGCGCCCGGATCAGCGTGCCCTTGCCCACTTCGCTCTCAAGGGTCACATTGCCGCCGGACAGCATGGCGTTCTGCATCAGCAGCGGGATGCCCAGTCCCACCTTCCGGGTGGTCCGGGTGGTGACGAAAGGGCTGCGGACCCGCTCCAGCAGTTCCGGGCTCATGCCCTTGCCGTCATCCTTCACCGCCATCACCAGCGCGCCCTCGCCGTCCAGGTCAAACCGGATGTCCACATGGGACGCTCCGGCCGTGACACTGTTCTGTACGATGTCCAGCAGATGCAGTGCAATCTCCTTCATGGCAGGTTACGCCTCAGTCTTCTGATACTTGGCGAGGATCCCGGGCACCTGGTCGGGGGTCATCCGGCCGTAGACGTCGGAATTGATGGTCATGACGGGAGCCAGGCCGCAGGCGCCGAGGCAGCGGGTGGCCTGAAGGGTGAACCTGCCGTCGGGCGTGGTGCTGCCCACGGGGATCTTCAGTTCCTCGGACAGCTTGTCCAGAACGCTCTGGCTGCCCTTGACGTAGCAGGCCGTGCCAAGGCAGACGCTGATGACGTACTCACCTTTGGGCTGGAGGGAAAACTGCGCGTAGAATGTCGCGACGCCGTAGACCTCGCTCAGGGTCACGCCGAGGCCCTCCGCGATGATCTTCTGCACGTCCTCCGGCACACAGCCGAAGATCTCCTGTGCGCCCTGCAGGACGGGCATCAGCGCGCCGGGCCAGTCCTTGTGAGCTTCGATCATCTGTCGCAGCTCCGCGTACTTGCTCTCCATTTCTTCACTCATGGATGACATCATCCTCCTCTTTGTGTTCGGAAATCCTTCCGTGATTGGACACAAGCTAACAGCGTTATTATATAGATTTCCCCGATAGTTAGTCAACGCTAATTACAGAATTTCCGGCCACATTTGTGATCCTTGACCAAACCGTGTCAGGATTGTCCGGGAAACACGCATTTTTCGACATCCCGGACACAAATCAGCAGCCTGCTCCGGCGATTGGGCAGGCTGCTGATAGCATGATGTTCCGCAGAAAGTCAATCCTGCGATCCTGTTTTCTGATTCAGGGAGATCCATTCGCGCCGCGAGAGTCCTCTTTGCAGCGAAGCATACTCCGCGTCTTCGGAGAGCTTCCCCGCCCGAAAACCATTGCGGCAGACTTTTGCGGACCGCGGCACACTCTCACGGCTGCTTCCCGATGTAAGCCAGGATCCCGCCGTCCACGTACAGAATATGCCCGTTCACGAAGTTGGAGGCGTCGCTGGCCAGGAAGACCGCGGGACCGCCCAGGTCCTCCGCCTCACCCCAGCGGGCCGCGGGGGTTTTGGCGATGATGAAGGAGTCGAAGGGGTGGCGGCTGCCGTCCGGCTGACGCTCCCGCAGGGGGGCGGTCTGGGGCGTGGCGATGTAGCCCGGGCCGATGCCGTTGCACTGGATGTTGTACCCGCCGTACTCCGAGGCAATGTTCCGGGTGAGCATTTTGAGGCCGCCCTTGGCCGCGGCGTAGGCGGAGACCGTCTCCCGGCCCAGCTCGCTCATCATGGAGCAGATGTTGATGATCTTGCCGTGACCCTTCCTGATCATGGAGGGGATGACAGCCTTGGACACGATGAAGGGCGCGTTCAGGTCCACATCCACCACCTGCCGGAACTGCTCTGCGGTCATCTCGATCATGGGGATGCGCTTGATGATGCCGGCGTTGTTCACCAGGATATCGATGATACCGACTTCGGTCTCGATCTGCTTCACCATGGCGTTGACGGCGTCCTCGTCGGTGACATCGCACACGTAACCCTTCGCGTCGATGCCCTTTTCGGCGTAGGCCACCAGGCCTTTGTCCACAAACTCCTGTTTGATGTCGTTGAACACGATGGTCGCGCCGGCCTCATGCATCGCGCAGGCGATGGCGAACCCGATGCCGTAAGACGCGCCGGTGACCAGCGCGATCTTTCCTTCCAGTGAGAACTGATTCCTGCTCATCCTGATCCCTCCGTACATGATAGGTTTTATGCTTATCCCGCGTTCATCATGAGAGAATGTTTCCGCCGGATTATCTCAGGTCTTTTGTCTCAATCCCGTCCATGTCGTCGAAGTCCTGGTTCTCGCCGCACATGCCCCAGATGAAGGTGTAGTTCCGGGACCCGGCGCCGGCATGGATGCTCCAGGAGGGACTGATGACGGCCTCCTCGTTGCGCATGATGATGTGGCGGGTCTCCTGGCCCTCGCCCATGAAATGCATCACGAAGGCGTCCTCCGGCAGGTCGAAGTAGAGGTACACCTCCATGCGGCGGTCGTGAGTGTGGCAGGGCATGGTGTTCCACACGCTGCCGGGCTCCAGGTGGGTCATGCCCATCACCAGCTGGCAGCTCTCCACCTGGCCGGGGAGGATGTACTTGCAGATCGTGCGGTGGTTGGCCGTCTCCAGGCTCCCCAGCTCCACCCGGACGCAGTCCTCGGGCCGGATGTACACTGTGGGGTACGTCCTGTGGGCCGGGCAGCTGTTGAAGTAGAACTTGGCCGGGTTCGCCGGGTCATCGCTCTTCAGGGCAATGTCCTTCGCGCCGCGGCCGATGTAGAGGCCGTCCCGGTTCCGGAGGCTGTACACCGTACCGTCCACGGTCACCGTGCCCGGACCGCCGATGTTGATGATGCCCATCTCGCGCCGTTCCAGGAAGTACGCCGCCCGGAGCTCATCGCCCGCCGCCAGGGTCAGGGGCTTCCCCACTGGCATGCAGCCGCCGGTGATGATGCGGTCGATGTGGCTGTAGACCATCTTCACGTCGTCCGCGGGGAACAGGCCCTGAATCAGGAATTCCTCCCGCAGCCTGGCCGTGTCATAGTGCTTCACATCGCGGGGCGACGAAGCGGTGCGCAGTTCCATACAGTTGCCTCCTTTTATTCGGTCCCGGAATTCGGAACGGTTTCTCTCTTCATGCTTCGGGCAAGGTCCAGCAAAGCGTCTTGCTCGTTGGGGACTTCCTCCGACATGACGGCCTCCAGAAGGGCCTGCAGGGTCTCGCCCAGGGCCTTGCCGGGGGCCATGCCGATGCTCAGCAGATCAGCGCCGGTGACGGCCAGCTGCTTCAGGGTGACACACGGATCGGACGCCAGCACCGCGTCCAGGGCAGCGCTCATGGCGGCGGCCTGCGCCTCGACCTCCTCCGGCGGAACCACCCCGGCGGCCAGGCGATCCGCCCGGCGGACCTCGATGAGCTGCCGCAGCACGTCCGCACCCCAGCGGTTCATCTGTCGCCGGATTCTCTTCGGCTCCGGGGCGAGGTCGGTGTCGTGATGTTCGATGAGCAGCAGGGCCCGGTCCCGGGTGGCGGTGTCCATGTGCAGGCGCGCGAACGCAGCCTCCGCGATGAGCGCCGATCCCTTCTGATGGCCGTAAAAGTGCCCGCGGCCGGTCTCGTCTGCCCGGTATGCTCCCGGCTTGCCGCTGTCGTGGAACAGCATGGCCCAGCGCAGCGTCTCCTCCGGCGCCACATTTCCCACTGCCCGGACGGTGTGCTCCCACACGTCATAGCGATGCCAGGGGCTGTGCTGGTCAAACCCCACCATGGGCGCCAGTTCCGGAAAGACCGCGGTCATCACGTCCGGATAGGCCCGCAGGATACCCTCCGCCGCGCTCCCGCACAGGAGTTTCGCCATCTCGGCCCGGATGCGTTCGCCGGCCACCCGGTCCAGGTCTCCGACCATGCGGCGGGCCGCGGCGGCCGTCCGGGCCTCGATGTCAAATCCGTACACCGCGGCGAAGCGCAGGGCCCGGAGGATCCGCAGGGCGTCCTCCCCAAAGCGGGCCCCGGGGTCCCCCACGCACCGGATCAGCCGCTTTTCCAAGTCCGCCCGGCCCCCGAAGGCGTCGATGATCCCTTCCTCCGGGTGGAAGGCCATGGCGTTCACCGTGAAGTCCCGGCGCTTCAGGTCCGACAGCAGGTCCGTCACATAGGTCACGGAGTCCGGGTGCCGGTGATCTGTGTAAACGCCGTCCAGCCGGTAGGCCGTCACCTCGTAGGGCACATGGTTCAGCACCGCCGTGACGGTGCCGTGCTTCAGCCCCGTGTCCACCAGGTGCCACCCGGCCAGGGCCTCCTTGATCTCCTCCGGCCGGGCGGAAGTGCAGATGTCCCAGTCCTTGGGGGTCAGCCCCAGCAGACTGTCCCGGACACATCCGCCCACGACGTAGGCGGAATAGCCTGCCGCGTTCAGCCGCCGCAGGATCGCCTCCGCGTCCCGGGGTACCCGTATCTCCATGCCCATGGGACGCTCCTTCCGCCGTTGCCGGTTTTTCTCTTTCTCAGCCTATCATACGCTTTTTCATGCCGGTTCGCAAGCCTTTTTTCATCCGGCCTCCGGGAAGAGTACCGAAAAAAGACATCCCGACGGTTTACTTTCACGCAATGGTGTGCTAAACTGTCAGGGTCAAATCCAGTTGGAAAAGGGAGTGAAACCGGATGCCAAGGGCCAGTAAAAAAGCGAGGAGCGACACCCTCTACGAGGCCATCATGCAGCTGGAGAGCGTGGAGGAGTGCAGACGCTTCTTTAACGATCTGTGCACCCCCAACGAACTGCGGAGCATGGAACAGCGCTTTGACGTGGCCGTCTACCTGCTGCAGGACCAGGTGTACGCCGAGATCCTGGAGAAGACCGGCGCCAGCAGCGCCACCATCAGCCGCGTCCGGCGGAACATTCTCACGGACAACCCCGGAGGCGGCATGCAGACCATCATCGGCCGCATGGGCCTGGCTCCGGTGGACGATACCGACGTGACAACCGAATCATAATCGGAGGATGATGCAACGTGAAAAAACTGATGCTTGGCAACGTGGCCGCCGCCCGCGGGCTGTATGAGGCCGGCTGCGCGGTGGTCTCCAGCTATCCCGGGACCCCTTCCACGGAGATCACCGAGGAAGCCGCGAAATATGACGAGATCTACTGCGAATGGGCGCCTAACGAAAAAGTGGCCATGGAGACGGCCTTCGGCGCGTCGCTGGCCGGCAAGCGCTCTTTCTGCGGCATGAAGCACGTGGGCCTGAACGTGGCCGCGGATCCCCTGTTCACCATCTCCTACACCGGGGTCAACGCCGGCATGGTCATCGCTGTGGCGGACGACGCCGGCATGCACTCCTCCCAGAATGAACAGGACTCCCGGCACTACGCCAAGGCCGCCAAGGTCCCCATGCTGGAGCCATCGGACTCCGCGGAAGCCCTGCTCTTCGCGAAGCGCTCCTATGAGCTGTCGGAGGAATACGACACCCCCGTTTTCCTCAAGATGTGCACCCGCATCGCCCACTCCCAGTCCATTGTCGAGACCGGCGAGCGCGAAACGCCTCCGGCGAAGCCCTATGAGAAGAACATCGCCAAGTATGTGATGATGCCCGGCAACGCCATCCGCCGCCATCCCCTGGTGGAGGAGCGCATGCGGAAACTCACCGCCCTGGCGGAGGAGACGGACCTGAACCGCGTCGAGGAGGGCGAAGACCATTCCGTCGGCATCGTCACCTCCTCCACCTGCTACCAGTATGTGAAGGAAGCCTGCGGCGACGACTACCCCGTGCTGAAGCTGGGCATGATCTGGCCCATGCCGGTGGAAAAGCTGAAGGCCTTCGCCGCCTCGGTGGACAAGCTGCTGGTGGTGGAAGAGCTGGACCCCTTCATCGAGGAGCACTGCCGGAACATCGGCCTGAACCCCGTGGGCAAGGAACTCTTCCCGCTGGAGGGTGAGCTGAGCCAGAACGCTGTGGCCACCGCCCTGGGCTATTTCAAGGCCACCGGCGTCGGGCTGGAGGAAGCCATCCCCGCCCGGCCCCCGGTCATGTGCGCCGGCTGCCCGCACCGCGGCCTGTTCTACACCCTGAGCCGCAACAAGCTTACCGTGCTGGGTGACATCGGCTGCTACACCCTAGGCGCTGTGGCCCCGCTGAGCGCCATCGAGACCACCGAGTGCATGGGCGCTTCCGTCTCCAGCCTTCACGGCTTCAACAAGGCCCTGGGTGCCGAGAGCGAGCACCGCACCGTGGCGGTCATCGGCGACTCCACCTTCATGCACTCCGGCATGACGGGCCTGGCCAATATCGCTTACAACCAGTCCAACTCCACCGTCATCATCCTGGACAACTCCATCACCGGCATGACGGGCCACCAGCAGAACCCCACCACGGGCTACAACATCAAGGGCGATCCGGCGGGCAAGATCGAACTGGAGAGCCTCTGCCGGGCCATGGGCTTCAACCGGGTCCGGGTGGTGGACCCCTATGATTTGGCCGCCTGCGATCAGGCCGTCAAGGAGGAAGTCGCCGCGGAGGAGCCCTCTGTCATCATCTCCCGCAGGCCCTGCGCCCTGCTGAAGTACGTGAAGCACAAGCCGCCGCTGAAGGTGAACACCGCGCGGTGCATCGGCTGCAAGTCCTGCATGCGCATCGGCTGCCCGGCCATCTCCATCAAGGAGGGCAAGGCCCGGGTGGACGCTACCCTCTGCGTGGGCTGCGGCGTGTGCAGCCAGCTCTGCCGGCTGAATGCCTTTGAGAGCACCGGGAAGGAGGCCTGAGCCATGAGAACAAAGAATATCATGATCGTCGGCGTCGGCGGCCAGGGCAGTCTCCTGGCGTCGAAACTGCTGGGTCAGCTGCTGATGGCCCAGGGCTATGACGTGAAGGTCAGCGAGGTCCACGGCATGAGCCAGCGGGGCGGCAGCGTGGTGACCTACGTGCGCTACGGCGATAAGGTGGCCTCCCCCGTCATCGACCGGGGCGAGGCGGACTACATCGTGTCCTTCGAGGTGCTTGAAGCAGCCCGTTGGCTGCCCTTCCTGAGGCCCGGCGGACGTGTCGTCACCTCCACCCAGCAGATCGACCCCATGCCCGTGGTGACCGGCGCCGCGTCCTACCCCGAGGACCTGGTGGAGAAGATGAAGAAGACCGGCGCCCTGGTGGACGCCCTGGACTGCCTCTCTCTGGCGGAGCAGGCCGGCAGCGTCAAGGCCGTGAACATCGTCCTCATGGGCCGCCTCTCCCACTACTTCGACCTGCCGGAGGAAGCCTGGATGCAGGCTCTGGAGGCTGTGGTCCCGGCAAAGTTCCTGGAGATGAACAAAAAGGCCTTCGCCCTGGGCCAGAACGCCGAAGTGGGCGTAGATCACGGGTTCCTGACGAGATAAGACCTTGGCCCCGGGGATGCGGATGCGGCGTCCCCGGGGTTTTTGCGTGATAAAAGCACCCCGAAGGGTGCTGAAGTGGAGAAAACGCGTCACTTGGCCGGGATCTGAGAGGGATCCGTCAGGGCCCAGAAGGCGTATTTGGGTTGGAGGTTCCGGTCGAAGAGAAGGGGGCTGTTGCCGGAGCGCCAGCTCATATCGTCGGTGACGCCCCAGACCTGGACGGCGTCGAACTGCTCCGCGTGGTCCGTCAGGATGGCCATGACCCCGGCGTAGTAGTCCGCCTGCTTCCGGAGATCGGCGTCCGTGGCGGTGCTGATGCCCACGTCCAGTTCGCTGACCCGGAGCCGCAGGCCCGTGGCGGCGATGGTCTCCACCGCGTGGCGCAGGGAGAAGAGGCTGGGGCTGCCCACGGAGTGGTGCATCTGGAAGCCGTAGCCGTCGATGTTGCCGTCCTCGATCAGGGAGAGCAGCAGCCGGCGGATGCCCACCAGCTTGACGTTGCCGGCAGTGCCGTAGTCGTTGTAATAGAGCTTCACGGTCGCGGGCGCCGTTTTGCGGGCGATCTCAAAGGCGCGGTTGAGGTAATCCTCACCCACCACTGTCAGCCAGTTGGACTTGCGGAGGTTGCCATTGCCGTCGTCGATGACTTCGTTGGCCACATCGTAGGAAACCAGCATGCCGGGGTAATTCTCCTCCATGTAGGCAAAGACCGCGGACATGAAGTTCTCCAGCCGGGCCAGCATGACCTCCCGGGAGACGTAGGGCTTAGCGGTGTCATAGCCCACATGGAAGAAGGCTTCCGGCGTCTGGGAGTGCCAGACGAAGACGTGGCCGTGCACCTTGAAGCCATTGGCCCAGGCCCAGTCCAGGATCGGCTTCGCGCTGTTGAACTGGACAGCCACGGCGGTGTCGTCCTCCACCGCCAGGGTCTTGCACCGGGCGATGTTCAGCAGGGCGTCCGGCTTCATCTCGTTCTCACAGGTGACGATGTTGAACTGCTGCTTCACCAGGTTCATGGTGCGGGGATTGCGGACCTGGAAGCCGTTGACGGCACAGCCGAAGAGGAACTGTTCCGCGTAAGTGTCCTTCAGGGCAGGCAGTTCATCCGCTTCGGCGTCCTCCGCCTTCGCGGCTCCTGCGTTCTTTGCGCCGGTCTCCTCCACTTTGATGTCTTTGATCTCGAAGGACACGGTGCCGTTGCCGTTGGTTTCCACATAGAGGATGTAGTTGTCGTATTCCCCCGGGGTGTAGCTGCCCTTGAGCTCTGTCCACACGCCCTGCTTCACGTTGACGGTGGCCAGGTTTTCATAGCTCTCCATGCCGCCCCGGCTGTGCGCCACGGAAAAGATGAACGGCACCACCGCCTTGTCGTCCTGCTTCACCATCACGGTGAAGGCATACGTATTGCCGGCGGTCAGGGCAAAGTCGCGGCCTGGGGAATTCCAGGCGTCGGCGCGGCCCGTGATCCGCAGGGCGCCCTCCTCCGTCACGGCGATCTCCGCGGTGCCCATGGACCGGGCGTACCAGCCGTCCGTGCCGCCGGAGAAATCTGACGCGTAAGGCGTGAAACCCTCCTCCGCCAGGGCCGTTCCCAGCAGGCCCAGGGCCAGCAGGATCACCAGAATAAGCGATGCGATCATTTTCATAAGCGGGCATCCTCCTCATATGCTTTGATAAGCTGAGTTTACCACATCCGGCCTGGTTTGAAAAGGGATTTTTCCGGCTTTGCAAAGAATCGGTTGAAACCTCAGGCGGTATCTGCTATAATGGCCTCGCTGCCGTCCCGGCGGCAATCCGCGTGATGGAGGGATTCCCATGCAAGCCATAACCACCCGTGAGCTCAAGGAACAGCTGGAGACGCTGCAGGGGCAGGAGATCTGCCTCCGGGGCTGGATCCGCAACCACCGCAGGCAGAAGAACATCGGCTTCATCGATTTTTATGACGGCACCTGCTTCAAGAATCCGCAGGTGGTGTATGACAATACCATTGCCGACTATGACACGGTTTCCACCCTGCACGTCGGCGCGGCCATCACCGTCGTCGGCAAGGTGGTTCCTTCCTACAAGGATCCCACCACGCCGGAGGTGCAGGCCCGGACCATCACCCTGGAGGGTGACTCCCCCGAGAATTATCCGCTGCAGCCCAAGCGCCACAGCGTCGAGTTCCTGCGCTCCATCGCCTACCTGCGGCCCAGGACCCGGCTCTTCCAGGCGGTATTCCGCGTGCGGTCCGTGGCCGCCATGGCCATCCACACCTACTTTCAGGACCGGGGCTATCTCTATGTCCACACCCCGCTGATCACCGCCAACGACGCCGAGGGCGCCGGCAACACCTTCACCGTCACAACGCTCCCCATGGGCGTCAAGGCCGACCCCAGCGAAGACTTCTTCGGCAAACCCACCTCCCTGGCGGTCACCGGTCAGCTGGAGGGCGAAACCTTCGCCATGGCCTTCTCCCGGATCTACACCTTCGGGCCCACCTTCCGGGCGGAAAACAGCAACACCAAGACCCACGCCAGCGAGTTCTGGATGATCGAGCCTGAGATCGCATTCTGCGACATTCAGCAGCTCATGGACATTGAGGAAGACTTCCTGAAGGCCATCGTCCGCACCGTTTTGGAGAAGTGCCCGGACGAGCTGGAGTTCCTGGACAAGTTCTCCGGCGGCGGCCTGGTGGACAAGCTGCGGGCCCTGGCAGACGCGCACTTCGCCCGCATCAGCCACGAGGAGGCCATGACCATCCTCATGCAGGTGCAGGACCGCTTCGAGTTCAAGCCCCAGTACGGCGGCGACACCGCCAAAGAGCATGAGAAGTACCTGACCGAGGAGTATTTCCACGGCCCGGTGTTCATCTATGACTGGCCCAAGGACATCAAGGCCTTCTACATGTATCAGAACGACGACGGCAAGACCGTGGCCGGCGTGGACCTGCTGGTGCCCGGCTCCGGCGAGCTGATGGGCGGCTCCCAGCGCGAGCACCGCATCGATCTCCTGACCCGGCGCATGGACGAGCTGAACATCTCCAAAGACGCCATGGACTGGTATGTGAACCTGCGGCGCTTCGGCGGCTGTGTCCATTCCGGTTTCGGCATGGGCTTTGAGCGGCTGATCATGTACCTCACCGCCGTGGAGAACATCCGCGACGTCATCCCCTACCCCCGCACCCCCAGGGAGTGCGAGTTCTGATCGCGTCATTCTTCGATCGCCTTCCCTTTCGCGGGGAAGGCTTTTTACTGCGGAGGCAGTCGGTCTTTTCCGCGGCTGTGCCTGGGGCTTGACAAAAGAGAACATATGTTCTATAATCAAGACGAACATACGTTCTCTTTTGCTTGACGGAGATGATGGTTGTGGGACGCGTGGTGCTGCATGTGGACGCCAACAGCTTCTATGCCTCGGTGGAGGTGCTCTATCGGCCGGCGCTCCGGGGAAAGCCGGTCTCCGTGTGCGGGGATCCGGAGGCCCGGCACGGCATCGTGCTGGCCAGCACCATCCCGGCCAAGCGGCGCGGCGTCAGGACCGGCATGGCCATCTGGCAGGCCCGGCAGGTCTGTCCGGATCTGATCTGCGTGCCGCCGGACTACCATCTGTACATTCATTTTTCAAAGCTGATCCGGGCCATCGAGGAGGAGTGGACGGACAGGGTAGAGGCCTTCGGTCTGGACGAGAACTGGATGGAGCTGACCCAGCCCGGTCTGGGCATCGGCGACGGCGCCCGGATCGCGGACATCATCCGCCAGCGGATCCGGGACGAGCTGGGCCTCACGGTGTCCGTGGGCGTCAGCTTCAACAAGGTGCTGGCCAAGCTGGGCAGCGACCTGAAAAAGCCCGACGCGGTGACGGTGCTGGATGAGGCGCGCTGGCGGGAGCGGGTCTGGCCCCTGCCGGTGAGCGATCTGCTGTACGTGGGGTTTCGCACCGCCCGGAAACTGGTTCCCCTGGGCATCGTCACCATCGGGGATCTGGCCGCGGCGCCGGCGTCCACGCTGCAGCGGAAGTTCGGCAAGATCGGCCTGATGCTGAAGGCTTTCGCCTGCGGCATCGACGAGAGCCCCGTGCGCCGCAGCGACCTGTCGGAGGCCATCAAGAGCGTCGGCAACAGCGCCACGGCCCCCCACGACATCTGTACGCCGGAGGAAGCCCGCTGCGTGTGCTTCCTGCTGGCGGAGAGCGTCGGGGCGCGGCTCCGGGAGGCCGGCTGCCGCTGCCGCTGCGTGTCCCTCGCCGCCCGCACCACCGACCTGCAGTGGGCCTCCCACCAGCTGGTCCTTCCCCGGCCCACCAACATCACCGCGGACATCGGCGCGGCGGCCTGTGCCCTGATGGCAGAGCGCTTCCTGGACGTGCTGCCCCTGCGCTCCCTGGGGGTCAGCGTGGGGATGCTGACCTCGGACACCGCGCCGCTGCAGACAGATCTCTTCGGCGAGAAGCGCCGGGAACGGCAGGAAGCGCTGGACGCCTCCCTGGACGGCCTCCGGAAACGCTTCGGCCATCAGGTGGTCCACCGGGGTATCGTGCTGACAGATCGGGCCTTCGCCGCGGTGAATCCCAAAGAAGACCAGATCGTCCATCCCATCGCCTTTCTGCGCGCCTGATATGGAGGAGGTGAGCCCGTGGAAACGCAGGACAAGGAATACATCAAGGTCCGGGCGGATTTCACCATCGACGGCCGGATCGTGCCCATCAAGTTCCGCACGGCGGACGGCCCGGCCCAGGTGGTGGACCGGATCATCGACGTTCGCCAGGCCCCGTCCCTGAAGGCGGGCGGCCAGGGCACCCGCTATACCTGCCGCGTGGGCGAGCGCCTGATCTACCTGTTTCACGACCGGGACCACTGGTTCCTTGAGGACGTCGGGTGACCGGGGTCCATCAAGGCTTTCCTCAGGCACGCCATGTGCCTGATTTTTCAATCCCGTGCAGGGAATCGCCGAACCGTGTCGAATGACATCAATTTGTGCGAGTATGCACATATAAAGGAGGTTCCGATGGCAAAGAATAAACAGACCAGGGCCTGCCCCCGGGTGGATATCGGCGGTCAGGCCGTCCTGGAGGGCGTCATGATGCGCTCCCCCAATAAAACCGCGATCGCCGTTCGCCGGCCGGACAACACCATTGTGGTCAAGTGTACGCCCTATGAGCCCCTCTCCAAAAAGCACCCGTGGATGGGCATCCCGGTGATCCGGGGCGCGGTGAACCTGGTGACCATGCTCACCATGGGCATGAGCACCATGCAGGACGCCACCACCATGCTGGGCCTGCTGGACGAGGAGCCCTCGAAGTTCGAGAAATGGCTGGCCAACAAGCTGGGCAAGGGCGTGGACAAGATCGTGATGGGCATCGCCATGCTGCTGGCTGTGGTCCTGGCCGTCGGGCTGTTCATCGCCGTGCCGGCCGGTGTCGAACAGCTGCTGAAAAAAACCGGCCTGCCCGCCTGGGCCTATACGCTGATCGGCGGTGTGGTGAAGGTGATCATTCTGGTGCTGTACATGGGCCTTATCGGCCTGGTTCCCGACATCCGCCGCACATACCAATACCACGGCGCGGAGCACAAAACCGTCTACTGCAACGAGCACGGCCTGCCCCTGACCCCGGAGAACGCCCAGACCTTCACCACCCTGCACCCCCGCTGCGGCACGGCTTTTCTGCTGATCACCATGATCATCAGCATCCTGCTCTTCACGGTGGTGAACACCGTCTGGCCCATCGACAATTACTTCCTGAGGCTTCTGGTGCATCTGCTGCTGCTGCCTCTGGTGGCGGGCCTGAGCTATGAGGCGCTGAAGGGACTGGCCCATTCGGAGAGCGGCATTGCCAAAGTGCTGCGCTGGCCCGGCTTGCAGCTGCAGCGCCTGACCACCCGCCAACCGGACGAGAGCATGCTGGAGTGCGCCATCAGCGCCATGAACGCCGCGCTCTCCGGGCTCCCCAAGGATGCCCCGAAAACGCCGGAAGGCTGGGCGATCCTGAAGACCTACGAAGATTCCGCGCCCGAGTGCTACGGAAAGACCAATGAGGATCCGGCCTGACACCCCGCGGGCCCTGATCCTCGCCCAGGCCGCGCGGCTGGAGCGAGCAGGCGTCCCGGATCCCGTCACCGACGCGGCGGCGCTGCTGGCCCATGTCACCGGCCGTCCCGCCTTGTCCCTGCGGCTGGACACGGACACGCGCCTGAATTCGGAAATCATGGCAGCGTATGAGGCCCTCTGCGGCAGGCGCGAAGCCCGGGAACCGCTGCAATGGATCCTCGGCACGCAATCCTTCCTCGGGCATGACTTTGAAGTCACCCCCGATGTGCTGATCCCCAGACCGGAGACGGAACTGCTGGCGGAGGCAGCCATCGACCGGATGAAGGGGCTCGACGCACCGGCCGTTCTGGACCTCTGCTGCGGCAGCGGCTGCATCGCGGTTTCCGTCGCCCTGGCCTGTCCGGAAGCCGCCATCACCGCCTGCGATCTCTCCGCAGAAGCCCTGGCCGTGGCGCGCCGGAACGCGGACCGTCTGGGCGCTGCGGTGCGGTTTGTCCAGTCGGATCTGTTGGAAAGCGTCGGGAGTACCCTCTTTGACGTCATCGTCTCAAACCCGCCCTACATCCCGACGGACGTGTGCGGCAGCCTGCAAGAAGAGGTTCTGCGGGAGCCGAGGATGGCCCTGGACGGCGGCCCGGACGGGCTTTCTTTCTACCGTCGGATCGCGGCCGCGGCGCCGTCGCGTCTGAAGCCCGGAGGAAGGCTGCTGCTGGAGACCGGCCACGACCAGCACGAGCCGGTGGCGAAGCTGCTGGCGGAGAACGGTTTTCGGGAGATCCGCGCGATCCATGACTACGCCGGAATCAAGCGCATCACGGAGGCAGTATGTTAGATCGATACAGGGCTATCCTGGACCGGTATGAGGAGCTATCCGCGGCGCTGGCCGAGCCGGAGATCCTGGCGGACCAGCCGGCCTGGCAGCGGCTGCTGAAGGAGCGGTCTGGGCTGGAAGAACAGGTCGGCGCTTACGCGGAATGGCAGCGGCTGAACCGCCAGCGCGAGGAATGCCTGGAAATGCTGAATGATCCCGACCTGGCGGAGGAAGCCCGTCGGGAGCTGGCCGAGCTGACACCCCGCATCGCCGAACAGGAGACCGCCATGAAGCGCCTTCTGCTTCCCAGGGACAGCCGGGACGAGCGGAACGTGATCCTGGAGATCCGCGCCGGCACCGGCGGCGAGGAGAGCGCGCTGTTCGCCGCGGACCTGGCCAGAATGTACGAGCGTTACGCGGCGCGATGCGGGTTCCGCCTTGAGCCGGTCTCCGCCTCCCCCACCGATCTGGGAGGGCTGAAGGAAGCCGTCTTTGCCGTCACGGGCCGGGGTGCCTGGAGCCGTCTGAAATATGAGAGCGGTGTGCACCGGGTCCAGCGGGTGCCGGTGACGGAGTCCTCCGGCCGGAAACAGACCTCCGCCTGCACAGTGGCGGTGCTCCCGGAGGCGGAGGAAATCGACCTGACCATTCTCCCCCAGGATCTGCGGATCGACACCTTCCGGGCCAGCGGTGCCGGCGGGCAGTACGTCAACCGCACTGATTCCGCCATCCGCATCACCCACCTCCCCACCGGGCTGGTGGTGACCTGCCAGGACGAAAAGAGCCAGCTGCGAAACAAGGAGCAGGCCATGAAAGTCCTCCGCTCCCGCCTCTGGGACATGAAGCAGCGGGAAGCCGATTCCCAGCAGGCGGCCGACCGGAAAAAGCAGGTGGGCAGCGGAGACCGCAGCGAGCGCATCCGCACCTACAACTTTCACGAGGGCCGCGTCACGGATCACCGAATCGGCCTGACCCTCTACCGCATCCAGGACATCATGAACGGTGACCTGGATGAGATCATCGACGCGCTGCGCCTGGCCGACGAGAACAGCCGGCTGCAGGAAGCCGAGCTGGCAGAAAAGACGTGAATCCATGCAGACAAAGGTTCTGAAACCCACCCCGGACGCCCTGGCGGAAGCCTCGGATCTGCTGCGCCGGGGTGAACTGGTGGCCTTCCCGACGGAGACGGTCTACGGCCTTGGCGCCAATGCCCTGAACCCCGGCGCCGTGCTGTCCATCTTCCGGGCCAAGGGAAGGCCCGCAGACAATCCGCTGATCATGCATATCGCCCGGGAGGAGCAGCTGAAAGGCCTCGTCACCGTGCCCGACGCGGCCCGACCGCTGATGGCGCGATTCTGGCCCGGGCCCCTGACCCTGCTGATGCCCCGAACAACCGCCGTTCCCGACGAGGTCACGGCGGGGCTGGCCACGGTGGCCGTGCGGATGCCTTCCCACCCCGTGGCAAGAGAACTGCTGGCTTCTTGCTGCCTGCCCATCGCCGCGCCCTCCGCCAACCGTTCCGGCAAACCCAGCCCCACCACGGCCCGGCATGTGCTGGAAGACATGGACGGCATCATCCCGCTGATCCTGGACGGCGGCGACTGCGAGGTCGGGCTGGAGTCCACCGTGCTGGACGTCTGTCACGGCACGCCCTGCATCCTGCGGCCCGGCGGTGTCACCCGGGAAATGCTGGAAGAAGTCATCGGGCCGGTGGACGTGGCCGGCAGCGTGCTCCGTCCCCTTCGGGAAGGCGAGGTTGCCCGCTCGCCGGGGATGCGGTACCGCCACTACGCGCCGGAGGGGGCCGTGATCCTGGTGGAGGGCAGCGAATCGGACACGCTGGATGCCCTGAAGCGGTTGTACCGATCAGCAGAAGCGTCCGGAAAGAAGGCCTGTGTCCTCTGCTTCACCGAGCACACCGGCGCTCTGGCCGACTGCGCGCCTCACGATCTGGGCAGCATGGAACGGCCTGAGGAGACCGCCAACCGGCTGTTCTCCGTCCTGCGCAGTCTGGACGAGGACGGATATACCGCCATCTTCAGCGAAGTCGTCAGCCCTGAGGGGGTCGGCCTGGCGGTCATGAACCGGCTGGGCCGTGCCGCCGCCTTTCACACCGTGTCCGCCCGGGCGGTCCTGCACCCGGAGATTGAGGAGGTATAAGCCATGCTTGAGGAACTGAAGCAAAAAGTCTACGAAGCCAACATGCTCCTGCCCGCCTACCACTTGGTCACCTTCACCTGGGGCAATGTGTCCGGGATCGACCGGGAAAAGGGCCTGTTTGTCATCAAGCCCAGCGGTGTGGAATACGAGAAGCTTCGCCCGGAGGACATGGTGGTCATCGACCTGGAAGGCCGCCGGGTCGAGGGAACGCTGAACCCCTCCACCGATACCCCCACCCATCTGGAGCTGTACCGGCGCTTCCCGGAGATCGGCGGCGTGGTGCACACCCACAGCCGCTGGGCCACCATCTGGGCCCAGGCCGGCCGCGACATCCCCGCCTACGGCACCACCCACGCCGACTATATCTACGGTCCCGTCCCCTGCTGCCGGGATCTAACCCCGGAGGAAGTGGACCGGGCCTACGAGCTCGAGACCGGCCGCGTCATCGCCGCGCATTTTGAGGCCAACGGGCTGAACCCCATGCATGTGCCCTGCGTGCTGACCCGGCACCACGGCCCCTTTGCCTGGGGAAAGGATCCGCTGAACGCCGTACACAACGCCGTGGTGCTGGAAGAGGTGGCCATGATGGCCTGGCACACGGAGGCCCTGCCGGCCGCGCAGCCCAGGGAATCCCTCCCGGATCACGTCCGGGACAAGCACTTCCTTCGCAAGCACGGCCCCAACGCCTACTACGGCCAGGGGAAATGATCCCCGCGCTGCCGCCCCATACGAAAACCCTGACAGGTCGTCACGATCCGTCAGGGTTTTCAAGTATGGACGGTCAGGCCTTGAGCGCCGCGCAGGCGGCCTTTTCCGCCGGCAGCATGGCCTTGTAGCGGGCGAGATACGCGCCGAAGCCTTCCACGTCTTTGGGATCCGGGCTCAGGGTGACGGAAGCGGCGCCGGCGAAGACACGATCCGCCAGGTAGGCCTCCAGCGTCTCGCCTTCGCCGCGCTGCGCCATGTAGGCCGCCAGCAGGGCAATGCCCCAGGCGCCGCCCTCGCCCGCCGTCTCCATGACGGTCACCGGGGACTGGATGGCGGCGGCCAGCAGGGACTGGCCCACCTTCGGCGTCTTGAAGAGACCGCCGTGGCCCAGCACGCTGTCGATGGCCACCTTCTCTTCCACCGTCAGGGTCTCCATGCCGATGGACAGGGTGGCCAGGGCCGAGATGATCTGCGCCCGCATGAAATTGGGCAGGTTCAGGGGCAGATCCGGCCGGCGGGCCAGCATGGGCACGCCGTCGTCGGTGCCGGTCACGGGTTCACCGGAATAATAGTTGAAGGCCGTCAGACTGCCGCAGTCAGGATCGCCCTCCAGGGCCGCCAGGAACAGCTTCGTGTAGATCTCGTCCATCCCCGGTTTGCAGCCGAAGCGCGCCAGGGCCTCCGCCAGCAGCCCAACCCAGGCGTTCAGGTCCGACGTGCAGGTGTTACAGTGCACCATGGCTACGGGTTTGCCGGTGGGGGTCGTGACCATGTCGATCTCCGTGTGGAGCCTGCTCAGGGCTTTTTCCAGCACGATCATGGCGAAGACCGACGTGCCTGCGGACACGTTGCCGGTGCGGGCCGCCACGCTGTTGGTGGCCACCATGCCGGTGCCGGCGTCACCCTCCGGCGGGCACAGCGGGATCCCGGGCTTCAGGTCTCCGTCCGGGTCCAGGAACTTCGCGCCCTCCGCCGTCAGCTTTCCGGCCTGCGCGCCTGCGGGCAGCACGGTGGGCAGAATGCCGCTGAGTGTCCAGGGATAGCCCTTCCCCTTCACCAGGTCTTCGTACTGCGCGACCCTGCCGGCATCCCAGTCACAGCACGTGCTGTCGATGGGGAACATGCCGGCCGCGTCTCCCACGCCCAGCACTTTCTCCCCGGTGAGGAGCCAGTGAGCATAGCCGGCCAGGGTGGTGAAAAACGCCAGGTCCTTCAGGTGTTCCTCACCGTTCAGCACCGCCTGGTGCAGATGGGCGATGGACCAGCGCTGGGGAATGTTGAACTGCATCAGCTCCGTCAGCTCCGCCGCGGCCTGGCCAGTGATGGTGTTGCGCCAGGTGCGGAAAGGCGCCAGCAGGTTCATGTCCCTGTCAAAGGGCAGATAGCCGTGCATCATGGCGCTAAGGCCCATGCCGCCGAAAGACGTCAGGGTTTCGCCGTACTTCGCCTTCACGTCCGCCTTCAGGTCCCGGTAGCAGCCCCGCAGGCCTTCGTGGATTGCGTCCAGCGAATAAGTCCAAACGCCGTTTTCCAGCCGGTCCTGCCAGGTGTGGCCGCCGGAGGCGATCACCTTGTGATCCCCGTCGATCAGCACCGCCTTGATGCGGGTCGAGCCAAACTCAATGCCGAGAAACGTCTTGCCGGTACGGATCGCTTCCTGTGTGCTCATCGGTTCATCCTCCATTTCATCGGATCATTCCTGAACGATCACATTGCCTGCTCCAAAGGTTTCATAGATCTCCTTGAGGCCGTCCTCGGTGCGGAGCGGCCCCTGTGCGGCGTTCCGTTCCGCCACGCTGAATCGGCATTCCAGGCCGGACGCCTCACCCAGTGCTTTCTCGATCAGTGATTTCTGTTCGGGGCGCCGCAGATATTCCGCGGTAAAGGGGTTTGCGCCGTCCTTGGGTTCCCAAACGAAACTCCCGGCCTGAGCATCGACCAGCCGGCCGCTGCTGAGAAAGCCGAAAGCCCCCGGGCTGGTCCTGGACAGGATGCCCATGGCGTCCTTCCAGACCTTCAGCATGTCCTTGTCCCCGACAGGTCTGGCTTTTTTTTCTTCTTTGGTTCCTTCTGCTTTTGGGCTTTCGGCGTGTTTCGCTTCCGATACACGCACCACTGCCGCGCCGCCGGCCAGGCGTTCCTGAAGCTCAGCCAGTTTCTTTTCCAGCTCCGCCACCCGATCCAGCAGAGCGGTCGTGTCCACTTCCCCGGTCCGAAGGCAGGCGTGCAGCGCGGCGCTCTCCAGGGCGATCCTTGGAGACGCCGCGAAGCGCAGCTGGGAATCCACCGCCATGAACAGATCGATCATGCTCATGAGGCGCGTGCCGGACATGGTTTCAGCCTGTCCGATGTACGCCTCCGCGTCCTCCCGGGTCAGTTCCATCAGCCTGGGGAATTCATCCGGGCAATTCTTTGCGATCAGCAGGGAGCGCAGATGGCCCGCGATTTCCCTGGCAAAGACCGCCGGCTCCCGACCCTCGCGCATGAGCTCGTCGATCAGGGTCAGGACACTTGCGGGGTCCTCATTGGCCAGGGCTTCCGCGAACCGGAACAGGAAGGAACGGTCGCTGGCCCCCAGCACGCGCCGCACCAGGTCTTCGTCCACCGTCTGTCCGTACCCGATGCACATATCCAGGATGGACAGGGCGTCCCGCATGCCGCCTTCCGCGGCCCGGGCGATCCGCTGCAGCGCGGCCTCCGTGGCCGTCACACCGGAGCCCTCGGCGGCTTCTTTCAGTCTGCCCGCGATCTGTTCCGCCGGGATCCGGCCGAAGTCGTACCGCTGGCAGCGGCTGAGGATGGTGGCCGGCACCTTGTGGGGCTCGGTGGTGGCCAGGACGAACAGCATATGGCCCGGCGGCTCCTCCAGCGTCTTCAGCAAGGCGTTGAAGGCGTTGGCGCTCAGCATGTGCACCTCGTCGATGATGTAGACCTTGTACCGTCCGAACTGCGGCGGATACTGGACCGTTTCCAGGATCTCCCGCATATCGTCGACCTTGGAGTTGGAGGCGGCGTCGTATTCCAGCAGGTCGAAGCTGGATTCGCTCTGGAGGCGCCGGCAGCTCTCGCATGCCCCGCAGGCGTCCCCGTTCTGCGGGTTCTCGCAGTTGACCGCCCGAGCCAGGATCTTCGCGGTGGACGTCTTGCCGGTGCCGCGGCTGCCGCAGAAGAGGTACGCGTGGGCGATCCGGCCGGACTGCACCTGGTTCCGCAGGGCCGTCACCACCAGTTCCTGCCCCACCATCTCGGAAAACTTCATCGGCCGCCATTGCCGATAGAGTGCCTGATATGCCACGCTGCGCCTCCTTTCATGCAGTCTTATTCCGGTGCCGTGAGATCCAACAGTTCCCGGAAGCCTTCCAGGGTTTTCGCGCCGATGCCGTTGACCGACAGCAGGTCCTCCGGATAGTAGTACGGCCCGTGGGCTTCCCGGTTTTCGATGATCCGGCCGGCGATGACCTCCCCCACCCGGGGCAGTTCCGTCAATTCATAGAGTTCCCCCGAGTTGACATCCACGGTGCCCTCCGGCAGGGTGACCGGAGAAACCGGCGGAACGCTTCTTCCGGCGGAGCGAAACGCGTCCCCGGAGAGCGCCCCCGGCCGCAGCGAAAGCCCGGCTGTCACCAGCGCCGCACTGCACAGGATCAGCGCCCCGCAGACCATCAGCCGCCACCGGCGCCTCATACGTTCTTCCGCACCTTCTGGCCCTGGGGCGTGTCCTCCAGGATGTAACCCGCCGCCTTGATGGCGTCCCGCAGTTCGTCTGAGCGCTTCCAGTCCTTCGCCTTGCGGGCCGCGGCGCGCTCATCGATCATCTGCTGAATCTCCGCCGGCAGGGCGTCGCTCTCCTTCTGGACCAAGCCCAGCACGCCGCACAGACTGGCAAAGCTGCTCAACGCCGCCTCGACGGCTCCGCGGGCAGATTCCGCCGACAGCGTGGAGTTGGCGTCCCGCACCAGCTCAAAGATGGCGCCGATGGCATCCGCGGTGTTCAGGTCGTCGTCCATGGCGGCATCGAACCGGGCCTCGTACTCCTTCAACCGGGCGGCGAAGGCCTTCTCATCCTCGTTCAGCTCCCGATCCGGCGCCTTGTCCCTCAGGAAGCGCAGCTGATCCCGAGCGGTGTACAATCTGGACAGGCCGGCGTGGGCCGCGCTGATCTGGTCCTCGGAGAAGTTGATGGGATTGCGGTAATGCGCCGACAGCATGAACATGCGGACGACTTCCAGATCGTACTTCTTTGAGATGTCGCGCACGGTCCAGAAGTTCCCCAGCGACTTGCTCATCTTCTCGCCGTCCACGTTGATGAAGCCGTTGTGCATCCAGTAATGCACGTAGGGTTTGCCGGTGGCGCCTTCGCTCTGGGCGATCTCGTTCTCGTGGTGCGGGAACAGCAGATCCTTGCCGCCGCAATGGATGTCAAAAGTGTCCCCCAGGTAGGTCATGGACATGGCGGAGCACTCGATGTGCCAGCCGGGGCGGCCCATACCCCAGGGGCTCTCCCAGGCGGGCTCGCCGGGCTTCTGCGCCTTCCAGAGCACAAAGTCCGCGGGGTTTTCCTTGTCCGTCTCCACGTTCAGCCGCTCCGACGCGCCCATCTCCCGGTCCTCGATGTTCTGGCCGGAGAGCTTGCCGTATCCGGGGAACGCGGACACGCGGTAGTAGACGTCGCCGTTGCTTCCCACATAGGCGTGGCCGTTGTTAATGAGCCGCTGCACCAGATCAATGATCTGCCCGATGTGCTCCGTGGCCCGGGGATGCACCGTGGCGGGCCGCACGCCCAGCGCTTTGGCGTCCTTCCAATACTCTTCGATGAACCGGTCCCCCAGTTCCTTCACGGTGATGCCCTGCTCGTTGGCCCGGCGGATCATCTTGTCGTCGATGTCCGTGAAATTCTGCACAAAGGTGACGTCGTATCCCTCGCGCTCCAGCTGGCGGCGGAGCACGTCAAAAGTGATGAAGGGCCGCGCGTTGCCGATGTGGAAATAATCGTATACCGTGGGGCCGCATGAATAGATCCCCACCTTGCCCTCGTGGATCGGTTTGAAGGTTTCCTTGCGCCGTGTCATGCTATTATAGATCTGCATCCTGTCCTCCGTCCTGCCTGCCTTCAGGCTGTTGAGTTTCCGACATGCGCATTATATCAGAAGAAAGCCGCTTTGGCAATGCCGTCGAAGCGAATCCCGGACAAATCTCTGTATGCCCGTTCAACGGAAAAAGCGGGAACCCGTCTCGTCGTTTTCCCGCTGTGTTATGTGCCGTTCGCTCAAGCGTGGTCCTTCGGATTCAGGTCTTTCCGGTTGATCCACTGCACGGATTTCCGGAGGGCCTCCACGGTCTTCGTCTCCAGGACACACCTGGCGTTGCGGCGTCCCGCGATGCCCAGCCGTTCCGGGAGATCGATCTCCCCGTCCCCCAGGGCCAGGTGGTTCCGGGGCGGATCCTCCGTGCCGTCGTGGATGTGGAAATGGATCAGTTTCTCCTGATGTCCCAGGATGAAGGGGACATCCCGCTCCCGCACCGCTTTGGAGTGCCCGATGTCCCACGTCAGGCCGAAGACGGGGCTTTCCAGCAGGAAGCTGATGGCCTTCTTCTCGTAGTCCCGGAATCCGTCGGTGTTCTCCACAGCGATCCGCAGGTCCGCTCCGCCGATCCACTCTTCACACAGCGTTCTGAACTGGGCGAAGGAACGCATGTACACGTCAAAATCCCGGTCGTACATCTGCACCTTGCGGTCCGGCAGGGTGATATAGATCCCGTGGTGCATGTGCATGTTGACCGTAAGGGGCTGCGAGCTGTCGCCGAAGGCGTCCCGCAGAGGCAGAAGCTGTTTGGCCACGGCAATGGTCCTGCGCACCGTCTCCAGATAGGCGTCCGTCACAAGCTCGTTGAAATCCGCGATGTTCAGGTTTTCGTCCAGGTGGATCGTGTAATAGACCCCGTGCTTCTCCGCCGCCCGAATCAGTTCGTCCGTCTTCTCCAGGCAGGGCACCTGGTATTCCGGGAAATTCATGTTGAGTTCCACAAACCGGAGCCCCAGGCTTTCGCACAGGAGCAGGTTGTCCTCCAGGGTCCTGTTCTCGATGAGGGTCGGCATTCCGAACTGCATGCTCTTCCTCCGTTCCGGCAAGCCTCGCGTATCCGTCACAGGCTGCGCTTGCTCAGCTCGTCCTTGACATAGCCGGACAGGATGTCCACGATCCGCGCGTTCCGCCCGCCACCGGCCACGATCACGTCCGCGTACTGGATGTAGTTGGCGATGTACTTGTCGTACATGGGCTTCACCGTGGTCAGGTACTGCATGGCGATACCGTCGATGTCCCGGCCGCGCTCCTTGATGTCCCGCTCAATGCGCCGCAGGAGGCAGATGTCCGGCTCCACCTTCATGTAGAGCTTCAGGTACATCAGGTCCCGGAGGCGTTCGTCGTGGAAGCAGTGAATGCCCTCCAGGATCATCACGTCCCGGGGCTCGATGCGCTCCTCCGTGTCCGCCCTGCGGTGCTGCGCGTAGTCATAGCGCTTGCGGCTGATGGACTTTCCGTCCATCAGGGCCTTGATGTCCGAAAGCAGCAGGTCATGGTCGAAGATACTGGGCTCGTCGTAGTTGAGCAGTTTGCGCTCCTCAAAGGTCAGCATGGGGTGGTCGAGGTAATAGGCGTCCTGCTGCAGGACAAAGCAGTGATCGTCCCCCAGGCGCGCCTGCAGAAACCCGGCCAGGGTGGACTTGCCGCTGCCGCTGGCGCCGCAGATTCCGATAAAGAGCATGGTTCAGCCTCCTTGTGCGGAAAAGGGGCAGCCCGTCCTTCCGGACAGACCGCCCCGCGTTGCTCACTTGTCGTAGTTCACGATGGTGCTGAAGTCCGCCGCCTTGAGGGACGCGCCGCCGATGAGGCCGCCGTCGATCTCGGGCTGAGCCATCAGGCCCTTGACGTTGCCGGGCTTCATGGAGCCGCCGTACTGGATGCGGACCTTGTTGGCCACGGCCTTGCCGTACTTGCGGGCCAGGGCCGCTCGGATGACGCCAATGGTTTCGTTGGCCTGCTCATCGGTGGCGGTGACGCCGGTGCCGATGGCCCAGACGGGCTCGTAGGCGATGACGATCTTCTCCACCTGCTTCTTGTCCAGACCGGTCAAGGCGATCAGCGTCTGATACTCCACCAGCGCGTCGGTGTAGCCCGCCTTGCGGTCTTCCAGCTTCTCGCCGACGCACAGGATGACCTTCAGGCCCGCGGCCACGGCAGCCAGCACCCGCTGGTTCACGGTGGCGTCGGTCTCGCCGAAGTACTGACGGCGCTCGGAGTGGCCGATGATGACATACTCCACGCCGCTCTTGACGAGCATGTCGGCGGAGAGCTCACCGGTGTAGGCGCCGGAAGCGGCCCAGTGCACATTCTGGGTGCCCACATGGATGTTGGACTTCTTCGCGGCTTCCTTCGCGGCGGCGATGTCCACGGCGGGCACGCACACGACCACGTCGCAGCTGGCGTCCGCCACCAGGGGCTTGAGTTCTTCCACGAGCTTCTTGGCTTCGTCCGGGGTCTTGTTCATCTTCCAGTTGCCGGCAATAATGGCTTTGCGCATGGGAATCGTCTCCTTTTCGTTTTCTGTGAAAAATCCCACGGCCCGGGAAGAACCGTGGGACAGTCGGTCGGAAAAATCAGGCCTCGTCCAGGCAGGCCACGCCGGGCAGGATCTTGCCCTCGAGATACTCCAGGGAGGCACCGCCGCCGGTGGAAATGTGGGTCATCTTGTCTGCCAGGCCCATCTGCTCAACAGCCGCAGCGCTGTCGCCGCCGCCGATGATGGTCACGGCGTCGGAGTCCGCCATGGCCTGCGCCACAGACAGGGTGCCTTTGGCCAGGGTGGGATTCTCGAACACGCCCATGGGGCCGTTCCAGACCACGGTCTTGGCAGCCTTCACGGCAGCGCCGAAGAGTTCCGCACTCTTGGGGCCGATGTCGCAGCCCTCCATGTCGGCGGGGATCTTGTCCGCGTCGGCGATCACGGTGTCAACGGGCGCGTCGATGGGATCCGGGAACGCCTTCACGCACACGGTGTCCACGGGCAGCAGGAGCTGGACGCCCTTGGCTTCGGCCTTGGCCATCATGTCCTTGCAGTAGTCGATCTTGCTCTCGTCCAGCAGGCTGTTGCCCACCTCGTAGCCCTTGGCCTTGAGGAAGGTGAAAGCCATGCCGCCGCCGATGATCAGGGTGTCGACCTTCTCCAGCAGGTTGTTGATGACGTTCAGCTTGTCTTCGATCTTGGCGCCGCCCAGCACGGCCACGAAGGGACGGTCGGCGTTCTCAAGGGCCTTGCCCATGATGGACAGCTCTTTGCCGATCAGATAGCCCGCCACGTTCGGGGAAGTGAACTTGGTCACGCCCTCGGTGGAGCAGTGCGCGCGATGGCAGGAGCCGAAAGCGTCGTCCACATAGCAGTCCGCCAGGGATGCCAGTTCCTTGGAGAAGTCTTCGATGTTCTTGGTTTCTTCCTTGCGGAAGCGGGTGTTTTGAAGCAGCACCACGTCGCCGTCCTTCATGGCGGCGACGGCGGCCTTGGCGTTCTCGCCCACGACGTTGTCGTCATTGGCGAAGACGACTTCCTGGCCCAGCAGTTCGGACAGGCGGACCGCCACGGGCGCCAGGGAGAACTTCTCTTCCGGACCGTTCTTCGGCTTGCCCAGGTGAGAGCACAGGATCACACGGCCGCCGTCGGCGATCAGCTTCTTGATGGTGGGGAGGGCAGCCACAATGCGCTTGTCGTTCGTAATCTTTCCGTCCTTCATGGGGACGTTGAAATCGCAGCGCACCAGGACGCGCTTGCCGGTTACTTTGATGTCGTCAACCGTTTTCTTGGCCATGGGAATGCACGCTCCTTTATCGTTCATTGGTGGGAAGGGAATACCCCTGTACCCGAATCATCATACCACAGGTAAAGCGCCGGTGCAAGCGGGAAAAGTGAAATAACGGTGATTGAAATGGGAAAAAACCGTGATTTGCCGGTCCGGTCATGCCGGAACGGCTCCGGATGAATTTTCTGTCCCGGGGGTCTTCTCAAAATCGGTCAACGGACTATAATGCCAGTTGACCGGTTCGGTCAACGGAGGGATCAGCATGAACGAAAAGTTCTTCGCACTGCCGGAGGCAAAGCAGCAGGCCATTGTCAACGCGGGCTACCGGGTGTTCTCCCGCAACACCTACAAGAACAGCCCCATGAGCGAGATCGCCGATGCTGCGGGCATCAGCAAAGCCCTGCTGTTCCACTACTTCCGGAACAAGAAGGAGCTGTATCTCTACCTGTGGGACAAGTGCGCCGAGACCACCATCGCCGCCATGACCGAACATGGCTGCTACGGCCAGACCGAGCTCTTCGAGAGCATGGAGCGCGGGATGCGGGTCAAGCTGGACATCATCCGGAAATACCCGGACATGGGCAACTTCACCATCCGGGCCTTCTACGAGACCGATCCGGAGATCCGGGCCGCCGTGCAGGAGAGCTATCACCGATACTTCAGCCTGAAGGCCGACAAGACCAAGCTGAACCTGGATCCGGCGCAGTTCATCCCTGGGCTGAACGTGCCCATGATGTACCGGGAGATGTACTGGGCCAGCGAGGGCTATCTCTGGGAAGCCGTGCAGCGGGGAGACGTGGACTTTGAGCAGATGCAGCGGGACTTCATGGAGCTGCTGGCCTTCTGGAAAAGTGTCTATCTGAAAAAGGAGTGAAAGCATGGACGCCATCCGAGCGGAAAAACTGACGAAATACTACGGGAAGGCCCGGGGCATCGACGGGCTTGACCTGACGGTGGAGGAGGGAGATTTCTTCGGCTTCATCGGGCCCAACGGCGCGGGGAAATCCACCACCATCCGGACCCTGCTGGGGCTGATCTCCCCCACCTGCGGCCGAGCCCAGGTGTTGGGCACGGACATCGGCATCGGCAAGGAAGAGATCCTGCGCCGTGTGGGGTATCTCCCCTCCGAGGCGGCCTTCTACTCCAGGATGAGAGTCCGGGACGCGCTGAAGCTGTCCGCGGATCTCCGGAATAAGGACTGCTCCGAGGAGGCGGCACGCCTGTGCGAGCGTCTGGCCCTGGACCCGTCCCGCAAGGTGGACGAACTGTCCTTCGGCAACCGGAAAAAGGTCGCCATCGTCTGCGCCCTGCAGCACAACCCGGAACTGCTGATTCTCGACGAACCCACCGGCGGGCTGGACCCCCTGATGCAGCGGGAGTTTTTCGACATTCTGCGGGAGCGCAACCAGGCCGGCGCCACCGTCTTCCTCTCCAGCCATGTACTCTCCGAGGTCCAGCGAAACTGCACCCGGGCCGCCATCATCCGGGACGGCCGGGTCATCGCCTGCGACAGCGTGGAAGCCCTCGCGAAGAACAGCGCCAAGCGCGTGACCGTTCACGGCCAGGCCGACCTGTCCGCGCTGGAAGGCGTCAGGGACCTGACGGAACTGGACCAGTCGTCCAGCTTCCTCTACAGCGGGGACATCCAAACACTGCTGCGGGTCCTGTCGGAAGGCGATGTCTGGGATCTGTCCATCTCGGAGCCGGACCTGGAAGAGATCTTCATGCACTACTACGAGGAAGGCGGTGATCAGGCGTGATCCTCACAAAACACGAGCTGCGGCAATCCCGGATCTCCCTCATCATCTGGACCGCCGTGATCGGTTTCCTGCTGACGGTCAGCATCATCCTCTTCCCGGAGATGAAGGGGCAGATGGACAGCGTCGGCGACATGTTCTCTTCCATGGGCTCCTTCACCGCGGCCTTCGGCATGGACCGGCTGAACTTCGGGACCTTCTCCGGCTATTACGCCGTGGAGTGCGGCAATGTGCTGGGACTGGGCGGCGCGTTCTTCGCGGCCCTCTGCGGCGTCAGCATCCTCTGCAAGGAGGAGAAGGACAAGACCGCCGAGTTCCTCCTGACACACCCCGTCACCCGCCCCCGGGTGGTCTCGGAAAAGCTGCTGGCCGTCCTGATCCAGATCACCGCCATGAACCTGGCCATCGCGCTCCTGGCGATATCCGCCTCCGCGGCCATCGGGGAATCGGTCCCGTGGAAGGAACTGCTGCTCCTCCATCTGGCCTACTACCTCATGCAGGTGGAGATCGCCTGCATCTGCTTCGCCCTCTCCTCCGTGATCCGCAAGGGCAGCATCGGCATCGGCCTGGGCATCGCCTTTCTGCTGTACTTCCTGGATCTGATCGCCAACATCGCCGATGTGGTCAAGTTCCTGAAATACATCACGCCCTTCGGCTATTGCAACGCGGCGGATATCGTCACCGACGGCAGCCTCGATGCCGTGAAGCTGGCCATCGGCCTGGCGGTCAGCGTCCTGTGTGTCGCGGCGGCTTATCTGATTTACGCCCGGAAGGACATCCGCTGAGCTTTCCAATCGTCGTTCTCTTCTGCGTGTGGTTCCCGATGAAAAGGCAGCCCGGATCACAAGCCGTCCCGGGCTGCCTGTTTTCTGTCCGTATCTGTCAGCGGGTCATGGTGGAGGTGGACCGCAGCGTCACGTCGTGATAGCCGCCCTCCACGATGGAAGTGGCGGACACCAGGGTCAGCTTGGCCTTGTCCCGCAGGTCCTGCAGGTTGGTGACGCCCACGTTGCACAAGGTGCTCTTGACCTTGTAGAGGCTGATCTCCACGTTGTCATGAAGCGGGCCGGCGTACACCACGTAGCTGTCCACACCCTCTTCGAAGGAGAGCTTGCCCGCCCCGCCCAGGTCGTAGCGCTGCCAGTTCCGGGCGCGGTTGGAGCCCTCGCCCCAGTACTCCTTCATGTAGACCCCGTTGACCATGACCTTGTCCGAGGGGCTCTCGTCGAAGCGGGCGAAGTACCGGCCCATCATCAGGAAGTCCGCGCCCATGGCCAGGGCCAGGGTCATGTGATAGTCGTGCACGATGCCGCCGTCGGAGCAGATGGGCACATAGATGCCCGTCTCCCTGAAGTACTCATCCCGCGCCCGCGCCACCTCGATCAATGCCGTGGCCTGGCCGCGGCCGATGCCCTTCGTCTCGCGGGTGATGCAGATGGAGCCGCCGCCGATGCCGACCTTGACGAAGTCTGCGCCGGCCCGGGCCAGGAACAGGAAGCCGTCCCGGTCCACCACGTTGCCCGCACCGATCTTGACCGTCTCGCCGTAGTTCTCCCGCACCCAGCGCAGGCACTTCTCCTGCCAGCAGGAGTAACCCTCCGAGGAGTCGATGCACAGCACGTCCGCGCCGGCTTCCACCAACGCCGGGATCCGCTGGGCGTAGTCCCGGGTGTTGATGCCCGCGCCCACCAGAAAGCGCTTCTTGTCGTCCAGCAGTTCCAGGGGGTTCTCCTTGTGGGAAGCGTAGTCCTTCCGGAAGACAAAGTACAGCAGCTTTCCTTCGGCGTCCACGATGGGCAGTGCGTTCAGCTTGTGGTCCCAGATGATGTCGTTGGCCTCTTTCAGGGAGGTTTCCGCCGGCGCCGTGACCAGCTTCTCAAGAGGCGTCATAAAGTCCCGGACCCGCGTGTCCGTGGACATGCGGCTGACGCGGTAGTCACGGCTGGTGACAATGCCCAGCAGCCGTCCGTTGGCGGTGCCGTCCTCCGTGATCGCCACGGTGGAGTAGCCGTTTTTCTCCTTCAGCGCCAGGACGTCCGCCAGGGTATGATCCGGCGTCAGGTTGGAGTCGGAGACCACAAACCCGGCCTTGTAGCCCTTGACCCGGGCCACCATTGCCGCCTCGCTCTCGATGGTCTGGGCGCCGTAGATGAAGGAGATCCCGCCCTCTTTGGCCAGGGCGATGGCCAGCTTGTCGTCCGAAACGGACTGCATGATGGCGCTGGTCAGCGGAATGTTCAGGGAAATCGCCGGTTCTTCCTGTCCTTTGCGGTACTTGGTCAGCGCGGTCCGAAGCGAAACGTTCTGCGGCACGCAGTCCTCCGAGGTGTAACCCGGGATCAGCAGGTACTCACTGAAGGTGTGGCTCGGCTCCTGGCAGTAGGTGGCCATCGGAAATCCCCTCCTCACATCGGTCGGCGGTGAATATGGAATTGGTTCATCTTACCGCATGTGTGGGTGTTTTGTCAACCGAAATTTCGCCTTGCCTCCACGGTTCTTTTCCGCTATAATCTTCCGGAGACGGACGGAAGGAGGCGAAGCGGATGTTCAAGCGCATTATGGCTGTGGTGCTGGCGGTGATCCTTGTGCTGACGGCGGGCTTCAGTGTGCTGGGCGTCCTTTTGCTTCGCCGGGAACGCAGCAACGCCCGTCTGGAAAGCCTTGTCACCGACGCGAAGGAGATCGCCTGGCTGGCCGTACAGGCCAACAGTTCCAGCCTCAGCTCCCCCTATCCGTACGGAAGAGGCTGGAACAGCAGCGCCAGTTCCTCTGTCAGCGCCATCCTGAACCGCAAGTACCGTGAAGTCCATGAGACCTTCAACGCCTACATCGGCGTGACGGACCGCGAGAACTGGGTATACGCCGCGGACAGCCTGTCCCTGGCCATCACCAGCGATCCCGACTTTACCGACGCCCTCCAGGGTCAGGACCTGAGCGACGTCCTGAGCCGGGTGCTGAACGGCGGGGTCGACCAGACCGTGACGGTCCGCAGCACGGTAAAGGGTTCGCCCAGTTTTGCCGTGGGCGTGCCCATGGTCCGGCGGGACGCCATTGTCGGAGCCGTGCTGATCGTCACCCCTGTGCAGACCATCGAGGGCAGCATCTGGGAGTTCGGCCTTCCGCTGTTTCTCATCGCCGGCGTCGCGCTGCTGGGGGCCGGGCTGATCCTGTTCCTGGTGATCCGGCGCTCCCTGAAGCCCATCACCCGCCTGACCGCCGCCGCCAACGCCATGGCGGAAGGAGATTTCACCGTTCGGGTCCGTCCCGAGGGCGGCGAGCGGGAGATCCATGTGCTGTCCGCCGCCTTCAACACCATGGCGGACAAGCTCAGCGGCATCGAGGCCGGCCGCCGGGAGTTCGTCGCCAATGTCTCCCACGAGCTTCGCAGCCCCATCACTTCCATCTCCGGCTTTGTGCAGGGCATGAGCGACGGCACCATTCCGCCGGAGGAGCACCCGAAGTATCTGTCCCTGGTGAACGACGAGACCCACCGTCTCTCGAAGCTCATCGGCGACCTGCTGATCCTCTCCAGGCTCGAGCGGGACGACGCCACCCTGAACATGACGGTCTTCGACCTGTGCGAGATGTTCCGCCGCGCGGTGATCCGCCGGATGAGCGATCTGGAAGGCAAGGGCATCACCGTCAACTGCGCCTTTGACCCGGATCCCTGCCCGGTCCTGGCGGACGCCGACCGCATCGAGGAAGTGCTGATCAACCTGATGGATAACGCCGTCAAGTTCACCCCCTCCGGCGGCGTCATCACCCTGCGCACCTCCGCCAGCGACGATGTCGTCACGGCGGAAGTGCGGGACAGCGGCATCGGCATCAGCCCGGAGGACCTGCCCCGCATCTTCGACCGTTTCTTCACCGCCGACCGCGCCCACACCTCCGGGAAGGGCACCGGTCTCGGCCTCTCCATCTGCCAGCGCATCATGACCATGCACGGCCAGCGCATCTGGGCCGAGCCCTGCGAAGAAGGCGCGTGCTTCCGCTTTACCCTGAAGGCAGCCGCCGACAAGGAAGGGGGCCCGAAAGCATGAAAGCCCTGAAGTTCCTCCGGGAGCGCGGCCCGGACGCCGCCGTTCGCAAAGCCCAGGACCACCTTCTGCACAGCTGGGACAAAACCTGGGAGAAGATCCGGGCGGACGAGGATCTCCTGAGCCGGCAGCGGGCGCACCAGCCGGCGGGCGGGCTGATCTCCGTGGCCGTGCCGGTCTACAACACGGATCCCGGGATGCTGGAAGCTCTGGGCGAATCCCTGGCGTCCCAGACTTACGTCAACTGGGAGGCCTGCCTCTACTCCACCGGCACCGACGCCGAAACGGACACCGTGCTGAACCGGCTCCCCCAGCTGGACAGGCGCATTCGGGTCCAGCGCGGCCGAACCAACGAGGGCATCGCGGGGAACACCAACCGCGCGGTAGCCCTGTGCCGCGGGGAGTGGGTGGCGCTGTGCGATCACGACGACGTGCTTTCCCCGGACGCGCTCTGGCGGATCGCGGAGGCCGCAGCCTCCGGAAACGCGGACGTGATCTACACCGACGAAGACCGCCTCACCAAAAACGGCAGGCGCCACACGGACCCGGCGCTGAAGCCGGATTTTTCCCCGGACACCCTGCGGTCCGTCAATTACATCTGCCATCTCACCGCCGTCCGGAAGGATCTCTGGGACCGCATCGGCGGGGAACGCGCCAAGTTTGACGGCGCCCAGGACCACGACCTGCTGCTGCGGCTCAGCGAGGTCACCGCCCGCTTTGTCCACATCCCTGTTGTCTGCTATCACTGGCGCCGAGTCAAAACCTCCATGAGCCACCAGCGACGCAGTCAATGTCTGGAAGCCGCGCGGCGGTCCGTGGAATCGCACATGGAGCGCATCGGCTTTCCCGGAACGGCATCGCTGGAAGGCGGCTTTCTCCGCCTTCGGTACGAGCTGAAGCCCATGAAGGGCTGCGTCATCATCACCGCCCCCACCGCGGCCGCGGCAGAAGCCCGGATCGACAAGCTGCGGCACTTCTTCCCCTGGCACGTGAACTTCCGCGCCGCCGTGGGGGTCCACCGGATCGAGGCCATGAACCGCGCCGCCGCGGAAAGCGGAGAGGATCTGCTCCTCTTCGTGGATGGCGGCGTAGATAAGTTCTCGGAAGGGTTCTGGGACGAGCTGGCCATGTACGCCCAGCGGGAGGACGTGGGCATGGTGACGCCGCTGCTGACGGACCACCTCGGCGCTACGCTTCACGCGGGTTATGTGCTGGGGATCAAAGGCGGTCTCCGGTCCCGCGGCGAAGGTCGGCAGGTCAGGGGCAACCCGCAGCTGGCCATGGTCCGGAACGTCGGCGCCGTGAGCCCCATGTGCTTCATGGTGCGCCGGGCCGCCTGGCAGGATTTTGACGTCAGCTATTACACGGCTTTCGGCTGCGCGGATGTCTGCGTGCGGATGCTGCGGTCCGGTCTGCATCACGTTTATACGCCTCATGCCCGGGCGACGATTCACGGCCGGGACGAATTCCTGTCGCCCGGTCCCGAGCGCGGAGCCGCGGAACTGGAGCGTTTCACCAATACCTGGCCGGATTTGAAGGACCCGTGCTGGAATCCGGGACTTTCGGACGAACAGGCCGATTACACATTCAGGAGGGCAGCGAAATGAACCGTGAAGCCATGGTAGCCCGGCTGCAAGGTCTGCCCGGGGTCGTCTCCCTGTACTGCGAGAACACCGGCACCGGAGAGTCCTTCGTCCATCGGCCGGATCAGCCTGTCATCGCCGCCAGCGTCATCAAGCTGTGCGTCATGGCGGAGGCCTTCCGCCGGCGGGAAGCCGGTCTCCTGGATTTTGACGAGCCCGTCACCGTCCGCCCGTCGGACCGCCTCCCCTCCTGCGGCGCCCTGACCTACATGCATGATAACATCACCGTCCCCTGGGGTGACCTGGTGACCCTGATGATCATTCTCTCCGACAACACCGCCACAAACCTGCTGATCGACCGTCTGGGGATCGCCTCCGTCAACGGTTTCATGCGCAGCCTCGGGCTGTCGGACCGGACCGTGCTCCGGCGGAAACTGTTCATGCCGGAGCTGTCGGCCCGGGGCATCGAGAACACAGTCACCGCCGCCGATATCGCCCTGCTGCTCAGGCTGATCCTGACGGGCCGTCTTGTCAGCGAACAGGCTTCCGCCGAGATGCTGCAGCTGCTGAAGAACCAGCGGCTCAACGGCAAAATGCCCTTCTTCCTGTCGCCGAAGGGAATCCGGTGCGCCCACAAGACCGGAGAGGACGCCGGCATCACCCACGACGTGGGCCTCATCCTGACGGAACCGCCCCGGATCTTCTGCTTCCTGTCAGAGAAGACGGACGTGCCCGCCGCCGAGCGGGCGCTGCAGGATCTCGCCCTGATGGCGGCGGACCTGTAATGCAAAGGCCCTCTGCGTCACGCAGAGAGCCGTTTTCTTATCGGTTCAGTTCGTCCAGGGTCAGAGAGAAGGCCGGGATACAGGTCCGCATGAAGTCCTCCGCCTCCGGGAGACCCAGGGCGCGGATGGATCGCAGGACGCTCTCCGCCGCCGCGTCAAACTCCCGGTTGCCGGCCCGCTGTTCCTCCAGGCAATGGATGTAGGCGCTGATTCGGTCCGCCGCCTTGACCAGCGCCATGGCCTCGGTCCCGCTCTCCGTGAGACAGGCGCCGATCTCCTCCCGCAAGTCCTCCGGAAGCATGCCGCAAAGCCGGGCCGTGGCGGTCTTTTCCACCGTGCGGTAGGCTTCCCGCAGGTCGCTGGAGTGATACTTGACCGGCGTGGGCAGGTCCCCGGTCAGGACTTCCGCGGCGTCGTGGTAGACCGCCAGGGTCACCACGTGCTCGGGGTTGATCTCCTTCCCGTACCGGTCTCTCGCGGTCACCGCCAGGGCATGGGCGATCATGGCCACCTGCAGGGAGTGTTCCGCGTCGTTTTCCGGCTGGGTGTTCCGCATCAGGCTCCAGCGCCGGATCAGCCGCAGCCGGGCCATGCTGGCAAAAAACTCATTCATCCGCTTGTGTCCCTCCGGGATTCCGCCGCCGTCGCGCCCAATTCTTCAGATCAGCGCGCCGTCCCAGTCCATCTCTTGCATCATTCTAACCGCGAAGCCGCGGAGAATGCGTTCGTCCTCCTCTGAAAATCGGTTCGGGACCGGGCTGTCGATGTCCAGCACGCCGATCATCTCACCGTTTCCGGCGGTCAGAGGCAGGACGATCTCGCTCCGGGACGCGCTGTCGCAGGCGATGTGGCCCGGAAACGCGTGGACGTCCGGCACGCGCTGGACCCTCCCGGTCCGGACCGCCGCACCGCACACGCCGCGGCCGGCCCGGATCACCGTGCAGGCGGGTTTGCCCTGGAACGGTCCGAGAAACAGTGTGCCATCCTTCAGCAGGTAAAACCCCGCCCAGTTGATGTCCTTCAGGCTTTGCCACAGCAGGGCCGCCGCGTTGGCCATCACCGGCAGCGGCTTTCTGCAGCCCTCCGCCAGGGCCGCGATCTGTTCGATGATCAGTTCATCCATCTCAGCGGCTACCCCCTCAGCGGAACACCCGGTACAGGGACACCACCTTGCCCAGGACCGTCACCTCATCGGCGATGATGGGCTCCATCTCGCAGTTCTCCGGCTGAAGACGGAAATGCCCGTTCTCCCGATAGAAACGCTTCACCGTGGCGCTGTCGTCGATCATGGCCACCACGATCTCGCCGTTGCTGGCCTCATGCTGGCTCCGGACGATGATATGGTCCCCGTCCAGGATCCCGGCCTCGATCATGCTGTCCCCGTGGACCTTCAGCACAAAGTGTTCCCCGTCCCCCAGCATATCGTCCGGCAGGGCGATGTATTCGTCCAAATTCTCTTCCGCCAGGATCGGCAACCCGGCGGTGACATGGCCCAGCACCGGCACTGCGGTGGCGGCGGCCCGGGAAAGATCCCCGGTGACCTCCATGGCCCGGGGCTTCATGGCGTCGCGGTGCAGAAGCCCCTTCTTCTCCAGCCGCTGGAGATGGCCGTGCACGGTGGACGTGGATTTCAGCCCCACAGCGTTGGCGATCTCCCGCACCGACGGCGGATAGCCCTTGGTCTGGATCTCGCTCCGAATAAACTCGAGGATGCGCTGCTGGTTGTCACCCCGCGGACGCTGCATACCCTCACCGCCTTTTTCTTTTTCGATCCCATCATAGCACAAATCCGCGGAAAAATCAAACATATGTTCTCATTTCATTGATTTTCGTCGGTGAGGGCTTCCGCGCAGCGCACGGCGGCCATGGCGTCCTTTGCGTAGGCGTCCGCGCCGATCTCTTTGGCGTAGGCCTCCGTCAGGACCGCGCCGCCCACCATGACTTTGCACCAGGGGGCCTCCCGGTGGATCAGGGCCACCGTCTCCGCCATGGCCGGAACCGTGGTGGTCATCAGGGCGCTGAGGCCGCAGATCGGTGCGCGCAGGCGCTTCACTTCCGCCAGAACGGCCTCCGGCGGCACATCCTTTCCCAGATCCGATACCTGGTAGCCGTAGTTTTCCAGCAGGAGCTTCACGATGTTCTTGCCGATGTCGTGGACGTCGCCCCGGACCGTGGCCATGACCACGGCGCAGCGGGCCGTGCCTCCGCCTTTCGCGCCCAGGGCTTTCTTGATCTCCCCAAAGGCCTGCTCCGCCGCCTCCGCGCTCATCATCAGCTGGGGCAGAAAGACGGTTTTCGCCTCGAAGCCGCGTCCCACGTCGTCCAGCGCCGGAATGATCTCCCCGTTCACCAGCGCCATGGGATCGGCGCCGCCGGCCAGGGCCTCCGCCGTCAGCCGGGACGCGTCCGAACGGAGCCCCTTCAGCACGGCCCGGCGCAGGGCACTTCCCATTTCCGGCGCGGTCTGGAACGGTCCGGCCGGGGCCACCGCCTGCAGCTTCGGCAGCGCGGAAGCGAAGGCGATGTAGTCCGCGCAGTTTTCGTCCAGTCCTTTCAGCGCCATCCAGCTGCGGTATGCGCCCTGCATCGCGTCATTGACGGGATTCATGATGGCGGCGGACAGGCCGGCCTCCAGCGCCAGGGTGAGGAAGGCCGCGCCCACGGTCTCCCGGGACGGCAGGCCAAAGGACACGTTGGACACCCCGAGCACCGTGCCGCATCCCGTTATTTTCCTGATTTCCTTCAGGGCTTCGAGGGTTGTGGCCGGGGCCTGGCCGTCCGCGCTGACGGTCATGGTCAGAGGGTCAAAGACGATATCCTCCGGGCCGATGCCGTATCCCGCCGCTGTTTCGAGGATGCGCCGGGCGATTTCCGCGCGGCCCTCAACGGTGGGCGGGATCCCCCGCTCGTCCAGGGTCAGGGCCACCACCACGCCGCCGTACTTCCGGGCCAGCGGGAAGACCGCCGCCATGCTCTCCCGGCTGCCGTTGACGGAGTTGATCATGGGTTTTCCGTTGTAGATCCTCAGGGCTTTCTCCATGGCCGACGGATCGGCGGTGTCGATTTGGAGGGGCAGGTCCGTCACCGCCTGAAGCTCCCGGACGACCCGGGTCAGCACCGCGGCCTCGTCGATGCCGGGCGCGCCGACGTTGACGTCCAGCACATGGGCGCCGCGCTCCTCCTGGGCGATGCCCTCCGCCAGAATGTACGCCATGTCGTTCTCCGCCAGGGCCTGGCGAAAACGCTTCTTTCCGGTGGGGTTGATGCGCTCGCCGACCATGACGGGCGCCTGATCCAGCCGAAGGGCCCGGCGGCCGGAAGCGATGACGGTCCGCTTTTTCTTCTCTTCCGCGGGGATCACAATGTCCCTGGTCTTTTCCACCAGACAGCGGATGTATTCAGGCGTGGTCCCGCAGCAGCCGCCCAGGACCCGCAGCCCCTTCCGGGCCAGCTCCGCCAGCCGGCTCGCAAAGGCTTCCGGGCTGACATCGTACACCGTCCGGCCGCCCTCGTCCCGGGGCAAACCGGCGTTGGGCTTCATCATCACCGGGACGGATGCCGCCGCCAGATACCGCTCCGCCACCGGCGCCAGGGCATCCGGCCCGTAGGAGCAGTTGAGGCCGATGACATCCGCTCCCAGTCCCTCCAGCATGGCCACCATAGCCTCCGGGGACGCGCCGGTCATCAGCTTCCCGTCCGAACCGTAGGCGTTGGAGACAAACACCGGCAGATCGCAGTTTTCCTTCACCGCCAGCAGGGCGGCTTTCGTCTCGTAGCCGTCGTTCATGGTCTCGATGACCACGCAGTCCGCCCCGGCTTCCGCCCCAAGACGAACCACCTTCGCGAAAGCGGAAACCGCCTCCTCGAAGCCCAGGGGCCCCAGAGGCTCCAACAGCTTGCCCGTGGGGCCGAGGTCCAGCGCCGCGTATTTTTCCTGACATCCGGCGCTGGTCTCCGCGGCTTTTCGCGTGCAGGCCACAGCGGCCCGGATCATGGCCGCCAGGGTTTCGTCGTCATAGCGCAGCGGATTTGCCCCGAAGGTGTCCGTCATCACGATGTGGCTGCCCGCGTCGTAGTAGGCACGGTGAATGGCGATGATCTCCTCCGGGTGGGTCAGGGTCCAGGTCTCCGGGGCCTCGCCGGGTTTCAGCCCCCTGGCCTGAAGCAGCGTCCCCAGACCGCCGTCCAGGTACACGATTCCCCGCTTCAGCAGGTCACGAACGCTCATCCGTCTCTCTCCTCTCCAGCCCGACAATGGCCGTCACACTCTTCAACGGGGTCATCAGCAGGGACGGCTCCTGCAGCGTCAGACCCAAGTGTCTCTCCGCCTCCAGCGCGGTGAACACATCCCTTTGCAGGGTCAGCGGAAGATCCCCGTAACCCGGCGAGAAGCGCGGCTTCAGATGCTCGTTCGGAAACGCCTCCGCCAGCATACCGCAGAGCCTGTCGCAGGCCTGCTCCACCACGGCGGCCCCCACCGCGTGCATCAGCAGCGCTTCCGACGGCGAGATCAGCGCCGCCCGGGCGATGAGCCGCTCCATGTCGAAGCCCGCCGTGGCCGCGAAGAGGATGAGGCCGCGGCACCCCTCCAGCCATCGCTTCAGGGATTTTGAATTTGTCTTTGCGAAGCCCAGATCCAGGACCTCGCCCTGATCCGCATAGTCAAACCGCCGCCAGACCGCCCGGCAGACGACCGTCCGCGCCTGCCGGATGCACCGCTGCACCGGCAGTTCCTCCGGCGCCGCCGCGCTCCGGGGCTGCATGGCGTAGCGCAGCACCTCGGCGGGGTCCACGTCCGGCGGCGGCAGCGTCACCACGTGCAGGCCGCTCACAGGCTGCTCCCCAGCATGGCGGACAGATTGTTCCGGATCGCGCCCGCCACCTCCGGCTTGTTCATGGTGTAGACGTGCACATGCCGGATGCCGTTGGCGTACAGGTCGATGATCTGATCCGTGGCATAGATGATGCCCGCCTGCATCATGGCCGCCGGATCGCTTCCGAAGCGGTCCACCAGGCTGATGAACCGCCTGGGCATGAAGCTGCCGGACAGCTTCAGGGCGCGCTCCACCTGCCGGGCGCTGGTGATGGGCATGATTCCCGGCACCACCGGGACCGTCACGCCGGCTTCCCGCAGCTTGTAGAGGAAATTGTAGAGCAGATTGTTGTCGAAAAACATCTGGGTGGTGAGGAAGTCCGCGCCGGCTTCCACCTTCTCCCGGAGCCGGCGGATGTCTTCGTTCTGATTCGGGCTCTCCGGGTGGACCTCCGGATAGCAGGCCGCGCCGATGCAGAAATCCCCGGCGTCCCGGATCTCGCGGATCAGGTCCGCGGCGTGGGGATAAGCCGCCTCCCCCATGTCCTCCGGCCGCATGCCAGCCGGCAGATCTCCCCGCAAGGCCATGACATTCCCGACCCCGCAGGCCTTCAGACTGTCCAGATAAGCCCGGATCTGCGCCCGGTCCGCGCCGACACAGGTCAGGTGGGCCAGGGTCTCCGCCCCGGTCTTCTCCCGAATGCTCCGGGCGATTTCGAGGGTGAGCCTGCTCCCGCCGCCGCCCGCGCCGTAGGTGACGCTGACGAAGGACGGAGAGAGCGCCGCCACCGAAAGCACCGCCCGGCGGACATCCTCCAGGGCGGTCTCCGTCTTGGGCGGAAAAACCTCAAAGGATAGCGTAAACTTCCCTTCAGCCAGCAGTTCAGAAATCTTCATGCCGTTCCTCGCTTCCTTGTCTCAGCGTGTCCGCCAGCCACTCGGCGGCGTTTCGGGCCTCCTCGCGCGCGCTTTGGAGGATGCGGTCCGTGTCCGTGCCTTCCAGGTCCAGGCCTTCCGCCTTCACGTCCCGGAAGGCGCCGATCCCCAGCGTTCGCATCACGTCCCGGATGTACAGCGTGCCCCAGTCGTGCCCGGCCGTATAACTCCCGGATGTCGTGACATAAACAGCCGCGCGGCCCCGGGCCAGGCCCACCGGCTGATCACCCCGGTAGAAGAATGTCAGGTTCCGCACCCACATGTTCTCCACCCAGACCTTCAGCATGGACGGGAAGGACAGATCCCAGTAGGGCGCCGCGATCACCACCGCGTCCGCTTCGCGGAAATCCACAGCCGGACGCATCAGGGGATGGTCCCAGACCAGGGCGTCGCACAGGGCTTCCTTCTCCGCAAGCAGCCGGTCGTCCACGCTCCTCAGGCCCATGTCCGCCAGCCGGTGCGCCGTGATCTCCAGCCCCGGGCAGCGTTCCCGCAGCCGGTCCAGCAGGCATCCGGCCAGCGCCAGGGTCCTGGACGCCTCTCTCCTGGGGCAGGCGTCCACAAACAGCAGTTTCACACGCATCCCTCCCGAAACCATCTGTCTATTTCCGTTTTTTCCCCGAAAATCCTGCTTGCGCGGAAGGAATTGACCCACAGAACATCGAAATAGCTTTCCCGAGCCGGAAGAGGCTCAGACGAGAATGACACGGAGGTGCTGAATCAGATGAAAAAGTTCTTTGCGTTCCTGCTGGCCGCCATGATGCTGCTGGCCATGGTTCCCGCCCTGGCGGATCCGACTCCCTCGGTGTGCATCGTTGTGGCCGGCTCTCTGGGCGACCGCTCCTTCTATGATTCCGCCAACGAAGGCATCACGGCCCTGGCTGCGGACTTCGGCACGGTGACCAGCGTCATCGAGTGCAAGGAAGACGCTTCCCTCTACGAGAACGCGCTGTTCGACGCGGCTGAGAAGTACGACATCATCGCCGCGGTGGGCTGGCAGTTCTACGATGCCCTGTCCGACGAAAACGGCGTGCTGTCCGCCTTCCCGGACAAGCAGTTCCTCTTCATCGACAACGCCCTGGAGGAGATCCCCGAAAACCTGATGTGCATCACTTACACCCAGAACGAGGGCTCCTACCTGGCGGGCTACATCGCCGCTTCCCTATCCCAGACCGGCATCATCGGCGTTGTGGGCGGCGAGGACAGCGATACCATCAACGACTTCATCGTGGGCTACGAGGCCGGCGCGCTGTACCGCAACCCGGACTGCAAGGTCCTGAAGCAGTATGCCAACGACTATGAAGACCCGGCCAAGGGCAAGAGCTGCGCGGAGGCCCTGTACGGCGCCGGCGCGGACATCGTCTTCGCCGTGGCCGGCAAGACCGGCGAGGGCGTCTTCGAGGCCGCCAAGGAAGTGAACAAGCTGGCCATCGGCGTGGACGGCGACCAGAAGTACATCGACCCCGACCGGATCATCTGCTCCATGGTCAAGAAGGTCGGCCAGTCCATCTATGACGTAGCGGCCAACCCCGACAAGTTCGCGGGCGGCACCGTCTGGAGCGCCGACATGGAAACCGGCTACATCGACGTGGTGTACGGCACCGAGGACATGCCCCAGCAGGTGTCTGACGAACTGAAGGCGGAAGTTGAGGAGATCAAGGCCAAGATCATCTCCGGCGAGATCGTTGTCCCCACCGCCTTTGCCGCGGAGTAACCTTTCCCCGCGCAGCCGTGTTCCCGCTGCGGAACGCGGCTGCGCTGTTTTCATGTCATCGGGATTGGAGACGGTTTTGTGAACCCGATTGTTCAGTTTTCCCATGTATCCATGCAGTTCCCCGGCGTGCTGGCCAATGACGATGTGACCCTGGACATTATGCCCGGGGAAGTTTTCGCGTTAGTGGGCGAAAACGGCGCCGGCAAGTCCACGCTGATGAACATCCTCTTCGGGCTGAACACCCCTTCCGCCGGCACGGTGACGGTGAAAGGCGAACCGATCAGGTCGTTCAGTTCCGTTGGCGCCATCGCCCGGGGCATCGGCATGGTGCACCAGCATTTCATGCTCGTGCCGTCCTTTACCGTGGCCCAGAATATCGTGCTGGGCAATGAGCCGATGCTGCCGCCCTTCTACAACTTCTCCGAAGCCAACGCCATCGTCCGGAATCTGGTGGAGGAATACAGCCTGCGGGTGAACCCGGAGGACAGGGTACAGGACATCAGCGTGGGCCTGCAGCAGCGGGTGGAGATCCTGAAGGCGCTCTGGCGCGGCGCGGATGTGCTGATCCTCGACGAGCCCACCGCGGTCCTCACCCCCCAAGAAACCGATGAGCTGTTCGCCGTCATCCGGAAGATCGTCCATGAGAAGGGCATGACGGTGATCATCATCACACACAAGCTCTACGAGGTCATGGCCATCTCGGACCGGGTCGGCGTCATGCGGCAGGGACGCCTGGTAGGCGTTGAGCGCACGAAAGACGTGAACGAACGGATCCTGGCCTCCATGATGGTGGGCAAGGATGTGCTTCTCCAGCCCCTGGAGCGGAAAAAGCAGCGCATCGTCGGCATCCGGGTGGAGGATCTGCATGTGTCGGACAGCCGGGGGCTTCCGGCTGTCCGGGGGCTGTCCTTCGAGGTGGAGCGCGGAGAGATCCTGGGCATCGCCGGCGTGGAGGGCAACGGGCAGAGCGAGCTGGTGGAAGCCATCACGGGTCTCCGGCGTTTCAGCGGCGGCGAGATCACCGTCAACGGCACCAGCATCCGGCATCTCTCCCCCGGCAAGATCCGCCGCCTGGGGCTGGCCCATGTGCCGGAAGACCGGCTCTCCACCGGCGTGGCCGCCAAGGCGGATATCGTGGACAACCTCGCCACGGGCAAGCAGCGCAAATGGCCCTTCTCCATCGCCCATGTGCACCTGATGAAAAGCGGGATGAAGCGCTACGCCAAAAAGCTTTCGGAAGAATATGACATCCGGGGCGGCGGCATCTGGACCAAGGCCGGGGATCTCTCCGGCGGCAACATGCAGAAAGTGGTGCTGGCCCGGGAGTTTTCCTTCAACGCCTCCGTGCTGGTCATCGCCCAGCCCACCCGGGGCGTGGACATCGGCGCCATGGAGACCATTCATCAGCAGATCATGGACCGCCGCAACGCGGGCTGCGCCATCCTGCTGGTCAGCGCGGATCTGGACGAGCTCTACCGCCTCTCCGACCGCATGATCACCATCTACGAAGGCCGGATCACGGGCGTCTTCAGGCCGGACAAGGCAGACCGCACCCTGGTCAGCCAGTGCATGACCGGAACGGCCACCCATCTCGCGGATGAGAACGATGATGAAGATTCTTCCCGGTCCGAAGAGAAAAAGAAAAAGAAGAAAAAGAAAGAAAATCCGGATCGCGGCGAAAACGTGAAGGAAGAAAAAGGCAAGAAGAAAAAGAAGAAGAAAAAAGCGGAACAGCAGTCGGACAAGCGCAGGAAAGACGGGGATTCGTGATCATCCGCCGAAAGACAGAAGGGATCTCAAATGCGAGTAAAGAACACCATGTCGTATCTCATCAGTCTGACCGTCAGCGTGGTGCTGGCGCTGGGGATCGGCGCGTTTCTGATGTACGTGACGGGGCATGACCCGCTGGAAGGGTACGCAGCCCTGATCCAGGGTGCCTTTGGCAGCAAGCGCGGATGGGGCAACACCCTCTACAAGACGGGACAGCTGGCCATCACCGGCCTGGCCACCGCCGTGGCGTCCAGCTCCGGCGTTTTCAACGTGGGCGGCGAAGGCCAGATGTACCTGGGCGCACTGGCCTCCTGCTGGATCGCCACGCTGCTGACGGGAATCTCCCCGCTGATCGCCATCCCGGTCTGCCTGCTGTGCGCCATCGCGGCCGGCAGCCTGTATGCCCTGATCCCGGCCGTGCTGAAGGTCAAGCTCCAGATCAGCGAGGTCATCACCACCATCCTCATGAACTCCATCGCCATCTTCTTCTGCAGCTACATGGCCAAGGGTCCCCTGAAAACCACCGAAGCCCGGGTCAGCGTCGGCACCGCCAAGCTGGACAGCGCCTTCCAGTTCGACAAGCTGATCCCAGGATCCAACCTGACACAGACCATCTTCTGGATCGCGGCGGCCGCTCTGATTGTCTGGTACATCATGAGCCGCACCACCCTGGGATTCGAGATGAAGATGTCCGGGCACAACGAACGCTTTGCCCGGTTCAGCGGCATCAAGGCCGGAAAGATGGCTATCGTCGGCATGCTGATTTCCGGCGCGCTGTGCGGCATGCTGGGCATGTTCGAGTGCTTCGGCCTGCAATCGCGCTTCAAGCCGGATTTCTCCAATGAGTTCTACTTCGACGGCATGCTGGTGGCCATGATCATGCGCTATCAGCCCCTGGGGATCGTCCTCATGAGCTTCTTCTTCGGCGCGCTGAAGATGGGCGCCATCAAGATGCAGTCCGATACCGCCATCCCCTCCGAGCTGATCCTGATCATTCAGTCCATCATCATCTTCTTCATGGCCGCGGAGGAGGGCCTGATGGCCGGGCTTCGGGTGCGGATGGCCAGCCGCCGGGTCAATGCCGGAAAGGAGGCGCAGTGAGCATGGACTGGTCCATGGTCTTCAGTTTTGACACGCTGCTGAACTCCGTCAACACCGGCACCATCGTGGTGCTGGCGGCGCTGGGCTGCCTGATGACCGAGCAGGCCGGCATGATGAACATCGGCATCGACGGCATGATGACCGCCAGCGCCTTCGCGGCCGTGATCGGCTCCTGGGCTTCCGGCAGCTGGATCGTCGGGCTGTTGGCTGCCCTGGCCGTCGGACTGCTCTCCGGTCTGTTCTACGGCGTCATGGTCATCAAGCTCAAAAGCGACGAGTTCATCATCGGCGTGGCTTTCAACATCTTTGCCGTCGCGCTGACCACCTTCATCCTGCGCAGCGCTTTCAACCAAAGCGGTTCCTTCCACCCGGAGAAGGGCGAGATCATTGGCATCCCGAGCCTCTCCATGGCAGGTCTTGGCCTGACCGGCAATATCTCGGTGATGGTGCCCTTCGCCGTCGCGCTGGTGGTCATCACCCATCTGCTGATCTACAGCACCCCTCTGGGCTTCTGGCTCCACGCCTCCGGCGAACATCCGGAATCCCTGCGCTCCGTCGGTAGGAGCCCCGAGGCGATGAAGTTTTTCGGCTCTCTGGCCTGCGGGTTCTTCTGCGGGCTTTCCGGCGCTTATCTCTCCCTGGGATACATGACCGCCTTCACGGAAAACATGTCCGCTTCCCGGGGCTTCGTGGCCGTGGCCTGCGTGATCTTCGGCCGGGCCAACCCGCTTCTGGTCACCGCGGCGGCCCTGCTCTTCGGCTTCATCGACGCCGCCGGCCAGCGCCTGCAGCTCCTGGGTGTGGTGGACTCCACCCTCACCGCCACTTTCCCGTACATCGGCACCATCATCATGATGGTGGTCCTGGCCATTCTGGACCGGGTGAAAAAGCAGCAGAGGGCCGCGCACGAAAACAAAAAGGCGCTGGAGGATCAGCTTCCCGGCTGATGCTTCCGCGCCGCGGCGGGGGAACCGGTCTCCGGTTCTCCTTTTCATTTCGGCGCGCCGCGGACTTCTTGTGCCTCTTTACTTTTTCCCTCCAAAACGGTATAATCCACCCGTATTGTTGTGTGCATTTTTCGGGAGGAGAGACACGGCATGGGGAAGATCGTCGCGGTGACCAATCAGAAGGGCGGCGTGGGCAAGACCACCACCGCCATCAACCTGTCCGCTATGCTTGGGCAGGCGGGTCAGCGGGTGCTGGCCGTTGATCTGGATCCCCAGGGCAATACCACCTCCGGCCTCGGGACCCGGCCGGGAACCGACAGCGTTTACGAGGCGCTGCTGGGCCGGACGGCTGTCCGGAACGCTGTGGTCCAGACATCCTGGAAGGGGCTGTCCCTGCTGGGGGCCGACATCCGCCTGGCCGGTGCCGAGCTGGAGCTGGTGAACATGGACCGCCGGGAGTACAGGCTGAAGGACGCGCTGGCCAGCTTGCGCGACCATTATGATTTCATTCTGGTGGACTGCCCGCCGTCCCTGGGGCTGCTGACGGTGAACGCGCTTACCGCCGCCGACACCGTCCTGATTCCGATCCAGTGCGAGTACTACGCCCTGGAAGGACTGTCGAGTCTGATGAACACCATCACCCGGGTCAATCATACCTTTAACCCGGCGCTGGGCATCGAGGGCATCCTGCTGACAATGATGGACGGCCGTACCAACCTGTCCACCCAGGTGGCCGAAGAGGTCAAGAGCCATTTCCGGCGGGAGGTGTACAGCGTGACCATCCCCCGCAGCGTCCGCCTGGGAGAAGCCCCCAGCCACGGCGAGCCCATCCATGTGTATGATCCGCGGTCCGCGGGTTCTCTGGCCTACGCGGTGCTGACCCGGGAATTTCTGCACCGCAATGGAAAGAGTGTCCGGGCCGGCACCCTGCCCATGCCCGGCAAGCATAAGTGACGCCCGGATCTCATTCCGGGCGGCAGAAAGAGGTCCCTATGGCAAAGAAAACACACGGTCTGGGACGGGGGCTTGACGTCCTCCTCCCGGATATTCACGACGATGACAGCGGCATCCGGGAGATCGAGATCGGCCGGATTGATCCCAACCCCAACCAGCCGCGGCAGTCCTTCAGCGAAGAGAGCATCCGGCAGCTGGCCGATTCCATCAAGGAAGTGGGCCTGCTTCAGCCGGTCCTGGTGACGGAAAGCGGCGGCCGCTACCGCATCGTGGCGGGCGAACGCCGCTGGCGCGCCGCCCGGGCCGCCGGGCTGGAAACCATCCCCTGCGTCGTCCGGGATCTGGACCGGATGCAGGAGATGGAGGCCGCTCTGATCGAGAACCTGCAGCGGGAAGACCTGAATCCGGTGGAATCCGCCCTGGGCATCCGGGCCCTGATGGACGGCTACGGCCTCACCCAGGAGGAAGTGGCTGCCCGGCTGGCCAAGAGCCGCCCCGCCGTGGCCAACCTGCTGCGGATCCTCACCCTGCCGGAAGCGGTCCTCGACATGGTCCGGGACGGAAGGCTGTCTCTTGGCCACGCCCGGGCCATTGCCGGCATGGACCGGAAGCCGGAGAGCCAGATCGCCCTGGCCACCCTGGCCGTGGAGGAGGGGTGGAGCGTCCGCCGTCTGGAGGAGGCCGCCGCCCATCAGAAGCCCGGGAAAGCCGCCTCGCCCCGGCGCGGCGAGATCCCCCCGGAACTCCGGCAGCTGGAGGACAATATGCGGGAGCGTCTCGGCGTGCGCACGGTCATCACGGGCAGCGCGAGCCGCGGGCGGATCGTCCTGCAGTACAACTCCGCCGCGGAACTGGAAGCCATCTGGGACGCCATCGAGCGCCTTCACGAGTGAAACGCACAGGAGGTAGCGATCCGTATGCAGTCCGATCTTCCCCGCTGGGACGGTCCGCTTTCACACCCCTTCTACTCTCACGTGGTCAAGCGTGTCATCGACTTTCTCCTGGCGCTGATTCTGCTGATCCCGGCTCTGGTGGTGATGCTGCCCCTGGCCGTCTGGGTGAAGCTGGACAGCCCGGGCCCCGTGTTCTACCGGGCACCTAGGGGAGGTTATCACAACAAAACCTTCCGGATCATGAAGTTCCGCTCCATGGTGGTGGACGCGGACAAGACCGGCGGCACCACTGCCCTGAACGACAGCCGGGTCACCCGGGCCGGCAAGGTCATGCGCCGGCTGAAGCTGGATGAGCTGCCGCAGCTGTTCAACATCCTGAAGGGAGAAATGTCCTTCGTCGGCCCACGGCCGGAACTGCTGCTCTACACCACGCAGTACACAAAGGAGCAGGAGTGCATCCTCTGGGTCCGGCCCGGCATCACGGACCGGTCCTCCATCGTCTACATCGCGCAGGATGAGCTGCTGGGCACGGAGAATCCCGTGGAGAACTATGAAAAGTACATCCTGCCGGAAAAGAACCGTCTCCGGGTGGAATACGCCCTGAATCAGTCTTTCCCCCTGGATTGCCGCCTGTTCTTCGAGACCATTGGCGGCGTCTTCGGCAAGGCGAAAAAGATGCAGGAAGAGCATCATCAGCACCTTAAGGAGGAGAGCAAATGACCGACACGCCCTACACGGATCTGACCCACGCGGCGTTTTCGCCGGCGGCGCCGGATCCATCCGATCCCAGGGTGCTGGCCTGGCTCATCCGGCGTCACGGTCTGGAGATGACCCACCTGAGCCGCGGGAGCCACATCGGCGCCATCTTTTCCCTGGCGGAGATCATGGCGGTGCTCTACACCCGGGTCCTGAAGGTCCGGCCCGACGATCCCAAGTGGCCGGAACGGGACAGGCTGATCCTGTCGAAGGGGCATGCCGGCGCCGCCGTCTATGCCGCGCTGGCGGAACGCGGCTTTTTTCCGGTCGAGGAGCTGAAAACGCACTATGCCAACGGTTCCCGCCTGTCCGGCCATGTGAGCCACAAGGGGATCCCGGGGGTGGAGCTCTCCACCGGCTCTCTGGGCCACGGCCTCGGCGTGGCGGTGGGCATGGCCCTGGGCGCGAAGATGGACGGCGCCTCCTGGCGGACGTTCGCCGTGCTGGGAGACGGGGAGTGCGATGAAGGCTCGGTCTGGGAGGCCGCGCTCCAGGCCCGGCAGTACGGGCTGGATCATCTCATTGCCGTGGTGGATCACAACCGCATGCAGTCTCTGGATTTCTGCGAGAACACCCTGGCGCTGGAACCCTTCGCGGACAAATGGCGCGCTTTCGGATGGCACGCCGTGGAAGCGGACGGCCACGACACGGAAGCCCTGGCCGCGGCCTTCGGCGACGCCATGGCCTGGCGGGAGGGTCCCAGCGTCATCATCGCCGGGACGGTGAAGGGCAAAGGGGTCTCCTTCATGGAGAACAACATCCTCTGGCACTACCGCACCCCCCAGGGGGACGAGTATGAAGCGGCGCTTCGGGAATTGGAGGCACAGCGGCCATGAGAGACGCATTCACCCGGGTCCTGATGCGGGAAGCCGCGGCGGATCCACGGCTGACGCTGATCACCGGCGATCTGGGCTTCGGCGTGCTGAAGCCCTTCTGGGAGACCTATCCGAAGCAGTTCATCAACGCCGGCATCGCGGAACAGGGCATGACCGCCATGGCCGCCGGGCTGGCCGCCACCGGCCGTACGGTGCTGACCTATTCCATCGGCAACTTCCCCACCCTGCGCTGTGTCGAGCAGATCCGCAACGACTGCGCCTACCACGGGGCCAACGTGAAGATCGTGTGCGTGGGCGGCGGGTTTGTCTACGGCAGCCTGGGCATGAGCCATCACGCCACGGAGGACATCGCCGTCCTGCGGGCGCTGCCCGGCGTGACCGTCTTCACCCCCGGCGATCCGGCCGAGGTGGAGGCCGTGGTGCCGATGATGCTCCGGACCCCCGGCACCTGCTACCTGCGGCTGGGCCGCGGCGGTGAGCCCGTCGTGCACCCGGAGCCCGTCGCGGACTGGGCCGTTCCCCGGGCGCTGACCCTGCGAAAGGGCAAAGACGTGGCGCTGCTCTCCGCCGGCGGCATCCTGACCCAGACCACGGCGGCGGCGGACCTCCTGGCCGCGCGGGGCGTCTCGGCGGAAGTGGTCTCCTTCCCCTGCGTAAAGCCCATCGACGCCGAAGCCCTGAGGCAGCTGGCGGCCCGTTTCCCCCTGCTGGTCACGGTGGAGGAGCACAACGTGACGGGCGGCTTCGGCTCCGCGGTGTGTGAAGTGCTGGCTGAGGACGGTTTCGCCTGCAAGGTGAAGCGCATCGGTATGCCGGATGTGTATTCCAGTGTCGTGGGAACCCAGCAGTATCTGCGCGGTGTGTACGGCATGGACGCCGAAGCTGTCTGCCACCGCACCCTGGAATGGCTGAAGAAAACGGAGGACTGATCCATGCCTGACGCACATGCGCTCTCCCTGGAAGCGATCCACGCGGAGCTCATCGAACAGTTGAAGGACATCACGGCGATATGCGAGCGCCACGGCATCCGCTACAACATGATGTGCGGAAGCCTGCTGGGCGCGGTTCGGCACAAGGGCTTCATCCCCTGGGATGACGATGTGGACCTGCTCATCACCCGGGAGGAGTTTACCCGCTTCCGGGAAGTCTACCCGAAGGAATGTGACCCCCGCTTCGAGCTGACCTACCTGAACACCTGGACGCCCCGGGTCATGAACCGGGATCCGGAAAAGGCCGCCGCTTTCACGGACCTGTTCATCCTGGACCATGTGCCGCCGGAAGGGCTGAAGCGCAAGGTCTGGTTCCTGCGGCTGCACCTGCTGCAGGGCATGCTGAAGCGCAACACGGACTACTCCCGCTTCGGGCTGAAGAACCGCATTCTCCTCCGCACGACCCACCTGATGGGCCTCCCCTTCTCCACCGCGTGGAAAACCCGGCGTTACGAGAAGATTTCCACCAGGTACACCACGGGAGACGACCTGTGCATGTCCAACGGCGCTTTCGAGCTGATGATGCACATCTGGCATCCGGACCAGTTCGCTGAGCTGATCGACGCGGATTTCGAGGGCCTGAAGGTCAAGATCCCAGCGAAATACGACGAGGTGCTGACCATTCTCTTCGGTCCGGATTACATGACCCCGCCGCCGCCGGAGGAACGGGTGGCCAAGCACCTGGATGTCTGACGGCATTGAAACGAGAGGAAGACGAGAACACAGTTCGGTCGATGGTTGAGCACATGAACATGCAGTTGTGTCCACTGTATTCGGGTTCCAGCGGAAACGCCCTCTTCGTCCAGTACGGCGATACCCGGATCCTGATCGACGCCGGAAAGTCCGGCAGGATGATCACCGACGCCCTGGAATTCATCGGCGTCGATCCCCGGAGCCTGAACGCCATCCTGATCACCCACGAACATTCGGATCACATCGCCGGCGCCGGCATCCTGGCCCGGAAGCTGAAGATCCCGGTGTACGCCACCCGCGGCACCTGGAACGCCATGGCGTCAAAGATCGGTCCGGTGCCGGAGGATTTCCGCCGAGAGATCGAGCCCGGCGGCGACCTGCTGATCGGGAAACTGGGCATTTCGTCCTTTCCCATTCCCCATGACGCAGCCCAGCCCGTGGGCTACCGGCTCTGGGGCGGCAGCGTATCCGCGGCCACGGTGACCGACCTGGGGCATTTCACCGAGAGCGTTCTCAGCGCGGTCCGGGGCGCGGATCTGGTGCTGCTGGAGTCCAACCATGACCCGGACATGCTGCTGGCCAACGACCACTACAGCCAGGCCCTGAAACGGCGGATCCTGGGCAACCACGGCCATCTTTCCAACGAGGCCTGCGCGGAAGCCGCCGTGCGCCTGGTCGACAACGGCGTGCGGAACCTGATCCTGGGGCACCTGTCCGGGGAGAACAACACCCCACGCCTGGCCCTGACCACCACGGAGACCCGCTGTGAGCTGGAAGGCATCCGGCTGGGACAGGATCTCTTTATCGACATCGCCTACCGGGACCGGGTGGGCGGGGTGTATACCCTGACCCCCAGAGACCCCTGGGCTGAGCAGAGCATCTGAAGAAAAGAGGTGAAAGACATGATCCTGCTGTCACTGCAAGGCGTGCGGAAGAGTTTTGGCACCAACGAGGTCCTGCGGGACGTGTCTTTCACGCTTCAAAATGGCGAGCGCATGGGCCTGGTGGGGGTCAACGGCAGCGGCAAGTCCACGCTGATGAAGATCATCGCCGGGTTGGAGACCGCGGACGACGGCACCATCACCATGCAGAAAGGTCTGCGTTTCGGTTACCTGGCCCAACAGGGCGAGGTCAGCCCGGATCGCACGGTGCTGGAGGAGCTTGAGAGCGTCTTCGAGCCCGTGGTGGCCATGGAACGCCAGCTGCGCCAGCTGGAAGCCGACATGGCGGAGAGCGCCGGAGACGAAGCCCTGCTGAGACGCCTCGGGAGCCAGTACGACCAGCTGACCAGGGATTTCGAGCGGGCCAACGGTTACGGCTGGAAGTCCCAGGTCCAGGGCGTTCTGGCCGGCCTCGGTTTCCGGAAGGACCAGCAGCAGCAAAAGGCGTGCCTGCTGTCCGGCGGTGAGCGCACCCGGCTGTGTCTGGGCCGGATGCTCCTCACGGAGCCGGACGTCCTGCTTCTGGATGAGCCCACCAACCATCTGGACCTGAAGGCCATCAGCTGGCTGGAGGATTATCTGCAGAACTGGCGCGGCGCCGTTCTGCTGATCAGCCATGACCGCTACTTCATGGACCATGTCTGCGGACGCATGGCGGAACTGCTCTTCGGCCGCATCGAGTGCTACAACGGCAACTACACCGAGTACAACGCCCAGCGGGCCGAGCGGTTCGCGATCCGCATGAAGGCCTGGCAGCTGCAGCAGAGGGAGATCGCCCGGCAGGAGGCCATCATCGCGCGATACCGGTCCTTCAACCGGGAAAAAAGCATCAAAGCCGCCGAGAGCAAGGAAAAGCGGCTGGAAAAGGTCGAGCGGCTGGAAAAGCCCACGGACGAGAGCGCCATCCGCTTCCGGTTCGATGTCCGCCGCCGCACCGGCGACGATGTGCTGATGGCGGAAGAACTGCGGAAGGGCTATGACGGGCGCACCCTCTTCGAGCATGTGAAGCTGCACCTGCGGGCCGGCGACCGCTGCGCCCTTATCGGGGACAACGGCGTCGGCAAGACCACCCTGCTGCGCTGCATTGTCGGCGAAGAGAAGCCTGACGGCGGCACGATCCGCTTCGGCGCCGGCGTGGACATCGGCTACTACGACCAGCACCAGGCCAAGCTCCACAACGGCAAGACCGTGCTGGACGAGGTGTGGGACGACTTCCGCCGGCTGGATCAGACCGAAGTCCGCGGCGCCCTGGGGCTCTTCCTCTTCACCGGGGACGAGGTGCTGATGCCCGTCGGTACGCTTTCCGGCGGCGAAAAAGGCCGGGTGGCCCTGACAAAGCTCATGCTGCACAAGGACAATCTGCTGCTGCTGGACGAGCCCACCAACCACCTGGACATGGACAGCCGCGAGGTGCTGGAGCAGGCTCTGCAGGACTTCCCCGGCACCATTCTGGCCATCAGCCACGACCGCTACTTCATTAACAAGTTCGCGGAGAAGGTGCTGGTCCTCACCCCGGACGGGCTTCAGGAGTACCTGGGCAACTACGACGACTACTTCGAGAAGATCAACCGGGAACTGCCCCCCGACGGGGATGCCCCGTCCGTGACCCGCACCCAGCAGGACAAGGCCAGGCGCAAGTCCCGGGACGAACTGCAGCGGCAGAAGGAACGCAAACAGCAGCTGAAGGACGCGGAAGACGCCGTGACGCGGGCGGAGGAAGAGGCGTCGGACATGGAGATGCGCCTGGCGGATCCGGCCATCTGGCAGGACCCGGACAGCGCCGCGGCCCTGACGAAAGCCTACCAGCTGAAAAAGGATGAACTGGCCGCTCTCTACGCCCGGTGGGAAACCCTGGAAGCGGAGGCGTCGGAATGAACATCGTTCTCGTGGAGCCGGAGATCCCGCAGAATACCGGCAACATCGCCCGGACCTGCGCCGCCACCGGCTCCGAGCTGCACCTGATCCGTCCCCTGGGCTTTTCGCTGGACGACCGGTACATGCGCCGGGCCGGGCTGGATTACTGGTTTCTGATGAAGTACCGTGTCTATGACGATCTGGCGGACTTCTTCCGGCAGCATCCCGGCGCCCGGTGCTGGTTCGCCTCCACCAAAGCGCCAGGCAGCTATACCGATGTGCGGTACGGACCGGAAGACTTTCTTGTCTTCGGCCGGGAATCCAGGGGCCTGCCGGAAAACCTCCTGGCCGCGGAGTATGAACGCTGCGTCCGGATCCCCATGCGGCCCAAAGCCCGGAGTTTGAACCTATCAAACGCCGTGGCGGTGGTCCTGTACGAAGCCCTGCGGCAAACGGGGTTTCCGGGCCTGTCGGATCACGGCGAGCTCACCGGACGGCAGGAGCCGGAAGGCGCCTGGTTGGATTACCTGGGCGGAAATCCCGAATAAAGGAAATGAGGGAAACATATGAAACTTTGGGGCGGACGCTTCAGCAAGGCCACCGACGGCCTGGTGGACGACTTCAACTCCTCCATCAGCTTTGACAAGCGGCTCTATGAGCAGGACATCCTGGGTTCTGTCGCCCACGCCACCATGCTGGGCGAGCAGGGCATCATCCCCGCGGAGGACGCCGCGGCCATCGTGGCCGGCCTGAAGGACATCCTGGCCGACGCCAAAGCCGGAAAAATCGAATGGATGACCGATGCCGAGGACATCCACATGAATGTAGAAACCATCCTGACGCAGCGCATCGGCGAGGCCGGCAAGCGGCTCCACACGGGCCGGAGCCGCAACGACCAGGTGGCGCTGGACACCCACATGTACGCAAGGCAGTGCTGCCGCGAGGCCCGGGATCTGGTGGCCGACCTCATCACCGCCCTGCTGGACATTGCCCAGGACAACCTGCACACCGTCATGCCGGGATACACCCACATGCAGAAGGCCCAGCCCATCACCCTGGCGCACCACATGATGGCCTATGTACAGATGTTCCTGCGGGACCGGAGCCGTTTCGCCCGGGCGGAGGAGGCGGCCGACGTCATGCCGCTGGGCTCCGGCGCTCTGGCCGGGACCACCTATCCGCTGAACCGGGAACGGGTGGCGGAGCTGCTGGACTTCCCCGCCATCACGGCCAACAGCCTGGACGGCGTCAGTGACCGGGATTACCTCCTGGATTACCTGCACGCGGCCTCCGTCTGCATGATGCACCTGTCGCGCTTCTCGGAGGAGCTGATCCTCTGGTCCACCACGGAGTTCCGCTTCGTGGTCATGGACGACGCCTTCTCCACCGGATCCTCCATCATGCCGCAAAAGAAAAACCCCGACGTGGCGGAGCTGATCCGAGGCAAGACCGGCCGGGTCTACGGCGACCTGATGGGTCTGCTGACCGTCATGAAGGGCCTCCCGCTCGCCTACAACAAGGACATGCAGGAGGACAAGGAGGGCTTCTTTGACGCGAGGGACACCCTGGTGAAGTCCCTGACGGTGTTCACCGCCATGCTTCGGACCCTGACCTTCCGCAAGGATGAAATGGCCCGGGGCACGGAGAGCGGCTTCACCAACGCCACGGACTGCGCCGACTATCTGGTGCGCAAGGGCGTGGCCTTCCGGGATGCTCACCGGGTGGTGGGACAGCTGGTGGCCCACTGTCTGGATCAGGACAAAGCCCTTCTGGATCTGCGGTTGGAGGAGCTTCGGAAGTTCCATCCCGCTTTTGACAGCGACGTGTATGAGGCCATGAGCAGCAAGGCCTGCGTGGAACGGCGGAACCTGCCCGGCGGACCCGCGCCGGAAGCGGTGCAGGCCGCCATCGACGCGGCCCGGGCCGCGCTGGGCTGAGGAGGGAACCCCATGACCGTGACGTGGGCGGAGATCGTGCTGCTGATGCTGACGGCGGCCGTCATCGGGCTGCTGGCCGCCCTGCTGATCCAGCAGCGGGGGCAGCGGAGCGGCGAGAGACTGAACGCCCAGCAGCAGGCTTCCCTGATCAACCAGGTGGCGGATGAACTGCTGGACGCCCTGGACAGCGAAAAAGGCGCCATGCAGCAGGCCCTCCGGGACGCTTCCGCCGCCCAGGGACAGCTGGGTCAGGCCCAGCAGGCCCAGTTCGGCACCATGCTGGAAACCATCCGCCAGCTGGACGCCCGCATGGCGGAGATGCGCCGGGAAAACGCGGCCCAGCTCAGCGAGATGCAGCGCAGCGTGGACGAACGCCTGGCGGAATCCCTGGACCGGCGGCTGGGCGAGAGCTTCGAGCTGGTATCCAGGCGGCTGGATCAGGTGTCCCGCGGCCTTGGGGAAATGCAAAGCCTGGCGGCCGGCGTCAGCGACCTGCGAAAGGTCTTCGCCAACGTGAAGACCCGGGGCGTCTGGGGCGAGGTCCAACTTGGATCCCTTCTGTCGGAAATCCTGGCCCCCGGTCAGTATGAGACCAACGTCTGCGTCGTTCCCGGAAGCCAGGAACGCGTGGAATTTGCCATCCGCCTCCCGGGGCGGGACGGCAGCGAAGTCTGGCTACCCATCGACGCGAAGTTTCCACAGGAGGACTGGCTGCGGCTGCAGGACGCCTCGGCCGAAGGGGACGCCGCCGCCGCGGAACAGAGCCGCCGGGCCCTGCGCGCCCGTCTGAAGACCGAAGCCAAGCGGATTGCCTCCAAGTATGTAGCCCCGCCTTACTCCACGGACTTCGCGGTGATGTTCCTGCCGGTGGAAGGGCTGTACGCCGAGGCGGTCCGGGACGCCGGGCTGATGGAGGAGCTCCAGCGGGACAGCCGCATTGTCATGGCCGGGCCTTCCACCTTTGCCGCCCTGCTGAACGCCCTTCAAATGGGCTTCCGGACCCTGGCCATCGAGCAGCGATCCGGCGAGGTCTGGCAGCTGCTCGGCGAGGTCCGGGGCGACTTCGGCCGTTTCGCGGACACACTGGAAAAGACCCGCCAGCGCCTGCAGCAGGCCAGCGAGTCCATGGATACCGCCATGTCCAGAACCAACGCCATCCGGGGCCGCCTCAACAGCCTCGATCTGGACGCCGGGGCCGGCGACGCGCCATCCGATCCATAAGCGTTACGATTCTTCCTGGGTTTCCTTGCCGGTGACGGAAGCCCAGGCTTTTTCTTTGTCCATGTCCATCACCCTCGGCGCCCAGCCCTTCACGCTCTCGTCCCGGCCGCAGATGTCGGCATAGTCACAGTGCTCGCAGGCTGTCCACTCCCCCATCTGTGCCGGCGCGATGTCAATTCGGCCGCCGAGGATGTCCTCCGCGAGGCTTGCGGCGGTCTTCCGCGCGCTCTTCATCATGGCCCGCATACCGGCCAGGTCCGTGGACAAGCCGCTGTTTTTCGAGACGGACCCGTCCTTGTTCAGGGTTGCCGTCACCGCGTATCCGGGTTCCCCGCCGTTCATGGCCTCGATGACTTCCGCCTCCGCCAGGGTGACGCCCTTCAGCTTCCATTCCCTGGCCAGCAGCTTCTCCACGCTCTCCCGGATGTCGTCGTCCGAGTTCACCAGCGGATCCTGCACCCTGAAATAGTATGCGCCGGCCGGTTTCGCGTGCAGGCCCTGTTCCGCCGCCGCCAGGTAGATGGCCAGCTGAAGCTGCAGGCCCCAGTACATGCGCTGGGGCTGAAGGTCCCGGTCGCCGCTCTTGTAGTCCACCACCCGGAGCACAACGCTGTCCCCCTGCTCCCAGGTGTCGATCCGGTCGATGACACCCCGCAGCGCCACCCTGCGCCCGTCCGAAAGGTTCAGCATCACCGGCGGGAGGCCGTCGCTCTCCCCGAAGCGCACCTCGGCCTTTGAAGCCTGAAACCCGGTGTTCCTGGCAAAGCGGGTAAACATCCAGGCAGCCCGCCGGACCGTCCGCTGATACTCCTCCCCCGCGATCCGCCCGATCTCGTCCTCCGTCAGGGGGCCGTCCGCCCAGGTCTCCGTCTCCGGGGCCATGGCGCGGTTCACCAGCTCGTTGACGGCCGCGTCCGGGAGATCCGGCCAGGCCGGTTCCTGCGCGGCCAGCTCCGCATAGCGGCAGAGGGCGGCGTGGAAGAAATTCCCGCGCTCGTCCGCGCTCATCTCAAACGTGCCGGGGATCGTCGGCTTCAGTCCGTAGTCGATGAAATGGCGATAGGGGCAGCCGGCAAACGTCTCCAGGCGGCTGATGGAGATTTCTTCCCGCCCGAAAAGCCTCCGGGCGTCCTCCGGGTCCAGGGGCGGCGCACTGATGCGGGCATGCATGCTCTCCACGATTTCCGCGGCTTCGTCTCCCCAGCGCGGATCGTGCTGCAGGCGATCCCACGCCTCCGCCCACACGGGTTCCAGCGGCGTTCCGTCCCGCCTGGCCCGGCGAATGCGGAACGGCAGGCCTTCCACCGCCAGCATCGGCGACAGGGGCAGGGTCTCCTCCGCCTCCGAGGCGCCACCGGTCCACTGGGCCTTCGGGAACACCCCCACCAGGTCGTCCAGCAGCGTGCAATGCCGCAGGGGACTGCCGTCCACCGCGCTGGCGGAGCAGGTGATGAGCAGGGCCTTCTCCGGCATGGTCATGGTGCGGTAAAAGTCCGACCGTCTCAGCGCGTTCTGCAGTTCGGCGCCGATGCCGATCCGGATCTTGGTCACCGCCTCAATGGCTGAGCGCTCCGCGTCTGTCAGCAGGCTCCGGCCGGTGGACCGCATGGCGCCGTCCTGCATGCCCATCACCACCATAGCGTCCATCGCGCCGGTCATCAGGTGGCCCGCCTCGCCGATGATCACGGTGTCGGCCGCGGGGGGTAGCGAGCTGATCTCCGCGCCGCTGAGGCCGGACTCCACCAGCCGGGCCACATCCTTCAGGCCGGGCCGCATCCCCGTCAGCAGGGCGTGCATCTGTTCCAGCAAGTCCAGCATCAGCCGCCAGATCTGGCGGTTCTGGGCCGCCTCCGTCTGCATACCCCGACTCAGGAGTTCTTCCTCCCGGATCAGCAGGCGGTCGTAGGCCTTCACATCGTCCAGGTACTGCCAGAGGGCTTCCGCGGCATCCATCCCGCGGCTCTCCAGCGCTTTGCGCAGGGCCATCAGCGGCGTCATCAGCTTCAGCCGGAGCGGTTCTTTCTCCTCCGCGTCCGCCCCTCGGGTGAAGGGAACGGTCCACTTCTTCCAGCGGATGCCGTTGGCAATGGCGTAGGACCGGAGGGACATCGCCTCCTCCGCGGTCAGCGCGGAAAAACCGCTGGCCGCGCAATCCAGCACATGGCGCTGTTCATAGCCGCTGCTCACCGCCCGGCAGGCGGAGATCAGCATGCGGCAGAGGCCGTGCCGCGCCGCGCTGTCCTTGCGGGAGAGGTAATGGGGAATGTCCGCCGCCCGCAGGGTCACGGACAGGGCGCCCGGCAGGGTCACCGTCTCCGCCAGAGCGACGCTCATCCTGCTCCAGGGGATCCCGGCCTCGTGCCAGGACCGCAGCTGGGCGGCCGCCCGCATAGCCTCCGCGTAAGGGTTGGCCGCCGTATGGATCCGCAGCGCCTCGCAGGGGCCTTCCCAAGGCGCCGCCGCCGGAACGAAGAGATGAGACTCCAGCCAGGCCAGTTCCGGCGCCACAGGACTGCGGTCCACCGGAACGTCCCGCAGCTTCACCGTGAAGCCCGTGTCCCGCATGCGCTCGATGAAAAACCTGCGGGTCTCCGCCTGGGTGGTGAAGGCCCGGGCGTCCCGGTCACCGGGCCTGCAAAGGCAAAGGGCAACCGTCAGGGAGTGGGCCAGCCGGGCCGCCTCCGCCAGCAGCAGACAGAGAGGCGGCGGCAGCACGTCGAAGCCGCAGACATAGAGATCGGCCCCGTCCGCGACCCCGCTGAGGGCAAAGCGATCAATCATCTCCCGCTCGGTCTGGTCCTCGTCCAGGAAGCGGCCGCTGATCATCAGGCGGTAGGCCTGCCAGACCCTGGCGATGTCCTCCTCCTTGGCACGGGTCAGATGGCCGGGGGTCTTCTCCGCCGCCGCCATGAGCCATTCGGGATCGTAGCCGGTCTGTTCCAGATCGCCGATCAGCGCGCCCATGCGGTCCGGCAGGCCGGGATTCGACGCGGACGCGCCGTAGTACTGCAGGTTCTTCTGTTCCTCCCGGAGTACCTGGCTAACGGCCATGGCCCGGCCGCGCTCGTTCAGCGGCTGAAGCGGACGCCCCCCGGCGCGCTCCCGCACCAGCTTCGCCAGGCGGTTCGGAGACATGACGTCCGTGTCCAGCAGGCCGCAGACCTGCAGCCCCTCCAGCAGTTCCCGCTCGCCCTGCAGGGTGTACTGTTCCGGCACCAACACCAAAACAGGCCTCCTCGCCGCCCTGGACGCCGCGATCTCCGGCATCAGCAGCGGCAGCGCGCGGCCGGTCCGCATGCTCAGCACCTGGATCTCTGCCATTTCTCCTCGCTCCTTTCACCGGAATTGTACCACGGAAAAGGGCCGGCGGTCAATGATCTCCGGCCCGGATCAGCACGTCGACTTGCGCATTCCGGGTGCTGTCAGAATCTGAAATACAGGAAGGGGCTGTATCCGCGGCCCACCATGCAGCAGATGGCCAGCACAAACATCAGCAGAATGCAGGCGGGCCGAATAGCCCGAAGGCACTTCCCGACCTTCGGAAAACGGCGAAAGGCGCGGCCCAGCGGCATACAGCACAGGACGCCGGCGGCCAGCCAGAACCAGTACTGCGGATCCATCACAGCCCGCATGACCGTCAGGTCCCGTGTGCCTGGTCTGAACATCCCGGCGAGGTAGGCCATGGCGCTGCCCATGTTGTCCGCCCGGAAGAGCACCCAGCCGATCAGGATCACCGTCAGCGCGTACAGGCGGCGGATCCACCCCGGGATCCGCTCCAGCCGTTTCCCCAGGAAGGCCCGTTCCAGGATCAGGAACGCCCCGTGCCACAGCCCCCAGAACAGGAAGGTAAAGCTGGCCCCGTGCCAAATCCCCGTCGCCAGGAAGACGATCAGCAGGTTGACATACGTCCGTCTCCGGCCATTTCGGTTTCCGCCCAGGGGAATGTACAGATAATCCCGGAACCAGGTGCTGAGGGAGATATGCCACCTCCGCCAGAACTCCCGGATGGATTTCGAGCAGTAGGGACAGTCGAAGTTTTCCGCGAAATCGAAGCCGAACATCTTCCCGAGGCCGATGGCCATGTCCGAGTAGCCGCTGAAATCGAAGTAGATCTGCAGCGCGTAGGCCAGGGCGCCGATCCAGTGCAGCGACATGGACGCGCAGGCCCCCGAAAACACCGTGTCCACCAGCGGTGCGAGCTGGTCCGCGATGAGGACCTTCTTCGAGAATCCAGCCGCGAACCGCAGCGCGCCCCGGCTGAAGCCGTCCGCCGTCATTTGCCGCTGCCGAAGCTGCCGCTCGATGTCCACATAGCGCACGATGGGACCGGCGATCAGCTGCGGGAACAGCGACACGTACAGGCCCAGGGACAGCGGGTCCCTCTGGGCCGCGCACTTTCCGCGGTACACGTCGATCACATAAGACATGATCTGAAAGGTGTAGAACGAGATGCCGATGGGCAGCGCGATCTGAAGGCCGGCCTGCGGGATGTTCAGGGCCCGGCAGAGCGTGCTCACGGCAAAGCTCAGGTATTTGAACACGAACAGCGCGCCGAGGTTGTATGCCACAGCCGCCGCGAGGATCAGCTTTTTCCTGCGCCCGAAGCGCTCCATCATCAGGCCGGCCAAGTAGTTGACCAGGATGGAGAGCAACATCAGGAGGACATACTTTGGCTCCCCGAAGGCGTAAAAGAACAGGGAGAAGAAAAACAGCGCCAGGTTGACGATCCGGATCCTCTTCGTCAGAGAGGCCAGAAACGTCACGAGAATGACCGCCGGCAGAAAGGCAAACAGGAACACCGGAGAGGAGAAAACCAAGAACGCAGCACCTCCCTTGTCAGGCCGTCAGGCGATTCCGCCCCGCTCCGGGTCATTCGGTCTCAAGATACGCCAGCAGCGCCCGGACAAACCCGTAAGTGCGATGCTTCAGGAACGGTTCCGCCGTCTCGATCGCCACCACGTCCACCTGATCCAGGCACCGCGCCCAGTCCATGTTTTCCCATTGCCCGTACAGCAGGATTTCCCGGCCGTCGGGTTCGGACACGGAATAGTCGTTGGTCACCAGCCAGACTTCCGATCCCGGGATGTTCTCCTGCAGGTCCTTCCTGAACCCCAGCGCAAAGGAATCGCCCTGGATCAGGATGCTCATGGGGACGCAGTCCTCCTGCTCATCCGCAGCCGTGACATACTGATAGTAGGTGATCCCGGGCTTGTAGAAAACATTGGCCAGGTTCAGCACGTCGTCATCACGGTAGAACGGCTGTTCGCCGGCCTCGGCTTCCCCGAGAACGATGTTCGTGTAGTCAATCCCCGAAGCCCGGCTGATCAGGCCGATCAGATACCGGGATGTGAACTGCTCATAGGTCCGGGACCAGTGGATGCCCGTGGGATAGAAGGCGGGGTATTCCAGCTCATCCGCCAGATCCGCGCAGATCAGCAGCGGTACATCATTTTGATCCATCTCACGGCGGAACACATCCACTGCCCGCGGATGATTCTCACTGAGGGCCAGGTACCTGTCCGGGATGTTTTCGCGGTACAGGTTCGCCTTGGAAGGCGCGATGTACACCACCAGCGTCTTTCCCCGGGCCACCAGGAGTTCCCGCAGCCGGTCCAGGTCCCGGGCAAAATCCGCCATGGCCTGAATATTCTCCGGGAGAGAAAAGTCATCGCTCTCCGTCAGGGCCAGCTCCGATTCCACATAGGCGGTCTCGATGATGTCATAGCCCTTCCCCACGATCTGGTCGGACTTGCCGAAGAAAAGCATGTTGGCGGTGTTGTACAGTTTGACCATGTTGGCCCGGGGGATCAGCCCATCCTCGAAGCGGGCGGACCAGTTCTCCTGAAATGCCCCGGAAAGCCATGTCCCGGCGCTCAGCTCCACGTCCTGCCTGGGCGGCGTATAGCCGTTGAGCCAGCCGTCATACCGCTCCCCCGTGATTCGCGACAGCAGCGGCAGCAAAAGGCCCGGAAGGAACAGGATCAGGAGAAAAACCGCGATCACGGCATACCGGCCCGGCCTCCGCCGTTTGTCCGCCGGCATGTTCCTCCCCCCTTTCCACGGCTACCCGCCGGCATCAGATTTCCAGTGTGTTCGACCCCACAGGGCGGATGTCCAGGACGCTGCACGCCCGGGCGCCGAAGGTTTCTTCCATTACGCTTACAAAGTGTTCCAGCCTGTCCGTCGGCACGAAGTTCAGCGTGGTGCCCGCGAAGCCGCCGCCATGGACCCGCCAGGCGCCGCGGCCTTCCAGCATGTCCTCCGCCAGGGCCAGCGCCAGGGAGAGGCTTTGGTCTTCCGGTCTGGCCCACACGTTTTGCAGGTACATGAAGGAGGAACGCCCGCTCTCGATGACGGCGCGGAAGAAAGCCGGCAGATCATCCCGCCGCAGGGCGTCCACCTGCCGCTTCACCCGGTCGTTCTCCGCGTAAAAGTGCATGGCCCGCATGATGGCCCGGTCGCTGACCTTGCCCCGGAGCTGCGGGATCGCGGCCGCGAACTCCTCCGGCCGCACCCGGCGAAGCACGGGCTGGCCGAAGCAGCCCGCCACCGCTTTCATCTCCTGCGGGATGGCCGCGTAGTCCGCGGTCAGGTCCGCGTGGCTCCCGCCGGTGGCCACCACCACCAGCGCGTACCCCTTCCCGGCGAAATCGTAGGTCAGACGCTGAACCTTGGGTTCCTCGCTGCCAAAGTCCACCGTCACCAGCCCGCCCGCCGCGGAGGCCATCTGGTCCAGCAGGCCCGAGGGCTTACCGAAGTACACGTTCTCCGCGTACTGCCCGATCTGCGCCTGGGTGACGAAGTCCATCCGGGAGCCGTTGTACAGCCGGTCCAGGATCGCCGCCGTCAGCACCTCAAAGGCCGCGGAGGAGGAAAGCCCGCTGCCGGAGGCCACGGTGGAGGTCACCATGGCGTCAAAGCCCCCGATCCTGTAGCCCATCTCCGCCATGCGTGCGGCCACGCCCCGGATCAACGAGGCCGTGGTTCCTTTTTCGGCTTCCCGCATTTCGAGGTCAGAAAGATCCAGCGTGATGTCCGGATACCCCTCCGAGCGCACGCGAACGGTTTTGTCCTCCCGCGGGGAAACCGCCGCCAGGGTGTCCAGATTCACCGACGCCGCCAGAACCAGGCCTTTGTTGTGGTCCGTGTGGTTGCCGCCGATCTCCGTGCGCCCGGGCGCGCTGACGACGGAAACCGGCGCGTCCGCGTGATAAGCCTTTTCGTGGCGGACCAACACCAGTTCGTGCCGGTTGTGCTGCAGGACCATCTGCCCTTCCCGGCAGCCGTATAGTTTGCCCAGCTGGCACACCACATCGGGCTCCGTCAGCCGGTGGATCATCCTCGCGTACTGATTCATCTGCTGCCTCCCTCTCTCTGCAGCGCGCCTTGCCAGATGGCCACCACTTCATCCATGCCCAGTTCCTTCATTTTCTCGCAGAATGCGGCCCAGGTTTGGTCGTTCAGCGGCTCGTCACCCGTGACGAAGTGGGTCATCTGGTTCTCGCAGTAGATCCCGATCTCCGGCCAGATCATCGCCAGCCGGGCCGCCTCCGCCTCCGTCAGCATCACCTGGGGACAGGGCTCGGTGGCGATCTCCGCCAGGGCCGAGAGCTGCGTCAGTTCATTGTGGATGTCGGCGTCGTCATATTTCAGCCAATAGTCCGGGAACGCATAGCCCGGAACCGCCGCGCCGTCGGCAATGGTGGCAGGCCGGATCACTTCCTTTTCGAGGTTTTCCGCGGAAACCTTCCAACGCCAGGTCCCGTCCGACAGCACTTCGTACTCCTTGTCCTTTTCGCCGCAGCGGGCCAGGAAACAGCCCTTCTCCGAATAGAGATAGTCCACCCAGCGCAGCACGGCTTTCGGATCCTCACAGGCGGACGTCACCGCGAAGCTGCCCCTGGTGACACTGCCCAGCAGGCTGCGGTAAACCTGCTTTCCGTCATGGCGAAGCGGCATCAGCAGGCTGTAGCTGCCGGCGGCGCTTTGGGGCACCATGTTGTAGACAGAAGGTCCGAAGAACACGCCGTAAATCATGGTGGCGTTGCTGTCCGTGATCTGCCTGCTGGTGTCCAGCGTGGTAAACCCGCTGATGTCGATGAGGCCCTCCTCCCAGAGAAGGTGCAGCCACTCCAGGAAGCGCCGGTTCGCGTCCGATGTCACGGGGCTGCTCACGATCCCGTTCTCGTCCGCCGTCAGGTAGTAGTCGTTCATGTTCAGCCCGAAGGCGTGCTGCAGATAGCGCAGGTCCCACAGGCCGGTAAAGGTCATGGGGACTTCATCCGCCCGGCCGTTCCCGTTGGGGTCGCCGGTCTTGAAGGCCCGGAGCACTTCCGTCAGCTCGTCCGCCGTGGTGGGGACTTCCATTTTCAGCTTTTTCAGCCAATCGGTGTTGATCCAGATCGCGTTGTTGCTCTGAAGCCTGTCCACCATGGGCAGGGTGAGCACATGGCCCTCCAGCGTCATCTCCGTCCACAGCTCCGGCTGCTCCTGCAGAAGGGCCCAGAGGTTCGGCATGGTCTCCTCGTTAATGTACGGCATCAGGTCGATCAGCACGCCCCTCTGGTAGAGGGTCCTGATCTCGGTGTCGTTGAGCATTGCCTTGAACAGCACGTCCGGAAGCACTCCGTCCTTCTTCAGATCAGCCTTCCACTGACCAAAACGGTTGAGATCTGTGAACTGAAGAAAGGTATAGGAAACGCCCGTGCGCTCCGCCATGCGGATAAAGAACAAACTCTCCGCCCAGTTCCGGTTCGAGGACGAAGCGTCGTATCCGGCCATCGCAAACGTTTTCTTCTCATCACCCGAAGCCATGCCTGCCAGGGACAGGGTCAGCATCAGCGCCAGCAGCGCCGCGATCATCCTCTTCATCGTAGGCCTCCTTGCTGTGGAATGCCCTCATTATACCGCACAAGTCGGGTTTTGAAAAGAGACCATTCCGGATTCTTCCGTCTCCGGGAAACGAGTATGGAAAAGGAGCCCCCCCCCGACGGGAAGGCCCCTCTTGTCACGGATCAATCAGCCACGCTGAGCGCGCATGGCGGCATAGCACTCACGGCAATAGACCGGGGCGTCGCCGCGGGGCAGGAAGTTGACCTGGTCTTCCTTGCCGCAGTTGGAGCAGACGATGGTGTGCATTTCGCGGGGAGCGCCGGCGTCAGCACGGTTGGCCTTGCGGGCCTGGCGGCAGTCGCGGCAGCGAGCCGGCGCGTTCTGCAGACCACGCTCGGCATAGAACGCCTGTTCACCAGCGGTCCAGACGAACTCATTGCCACAGTCTTTGCACACGAGAACTTTGTCTTCGTACATGATTTGGAAACCCCCAAAGTATTAGATTCGGCATCTCCGCGGCTGACCTGGTTTTTGACCCCACACTCGCCGTCTGGAAGGTTGCTCTGCGCGTCAGCGCCCTCACGCACTTCTCTCGGGATCGCTCCCGGACGGACTTACATCTAGACCGCACCATGCTCCCCGTTGCTTTGAACGGATTACGTGGACCGCTTTGCCTGCGACTGGCATCGGCTTTCAACCACAGACCCACGGACCTGCCGATGCCCATTATAGACGGTTTTGGGAAAAATGCAAGACCATTTTTCCATCTGTTGGAAAAAATGTGATCTGTTTTCAGGAGTTTCGTCCATTATTCGGCGTTTTCGCCCTCGTCCGCACCGGTCAGGGCCTCCACCTTGTCGTGGATCCGCTGCATCCGCTCGTCCAGCATGGTGATATCGGATGCGGTTTTCAACAGTTCTGCGGAGATCTCCTCCGGCACGGTGCCGGGCTTCTTGTAGCGCAGGGTATGCTCCAGCGTGGCCCAGAAATCCATGGCGATGGTGCGGATCTGGACCTCCACCGGGACCATCACCCGCCCGCCGGAGAGGAAGACCGGTACGCCGATCACCAGATGGAGGCTGCGATAGCCGTTGGGTTTCGGCTCTTTGATATAGTCCCGGACCCGGATGACGCTGATGTCGTCCTGCGCCGTCAGGGCCTCGGCCACGGTGTAGATATCCTGAATGTAAGAACAGATGACGCGCATGCCCGCGATGTCGTACAGATGCTCCACCGCCGAGGCGATGCTGATGGGCTCTCCCCTGCGCCGAAGCTTATCCATCATGCTCTGGATGGTCTTCATGCGGCTGGAGATGGAGTGGATGGGGTTCCGTCTGTGGCGGAGCTGGTACTCGTCGTCGAGGTTCTCCAGCTTGGCCTGCACCTGCCGGATGGCCGCCTGGTACCGTAGCTGAACCTCAAAGAACTCATCCACCATGCGCTGGAACTCACTGGTCAGCTGCAGAATGGACGGCGGGTCGTTCTCCTTCACGGCAAACACACCTCCCGATGCTTTGCGTTTCCCTCTTCTTTCATTATAGTCCTCCGGTGCGGAAAGTCAATGGCGCGCATCTTGTGTTTCGCGGCGGGTTCTGATATACTGAAGCGGGCAATCGGAGCACAGGCTCAAATGATAGATCCCGCGGAGAATTCTCATCGTTTTCTAATCCGTTTCCCCCTCCGTCTGTCATTTTCGGGCGATATGATCAAACCGTCCCGAGGGGGAACAGAAAACGCAAGGCGAAACGCCAAGGAGGAAATGAGAATGGATCGCATGGAAATGGTTGAAAAGCTGCAGAGCAAAGCGGACGTAAGCTATGAGGAAGCCAAGAACGCCCTGGAGGCCAACGACTGGGATCTGCTGGACGCGCTGGTAATGCTGGAGGCGGAGGGAAAGGTCCGGGCCCCGGAGACGAAGACCTCTTACTCCACCAAGGGCGCGAAAGAAAAGGCCCCGGAAATCAAAACGAAGCACGTCCGGGAGTGCAGCGTTCCCACCCTGGCCCGCATCTGGGACTGGATCAAGGACATGGTCCGGAAGGGAAACCGGAACCAGTTCGTCATCTCCCGCAAGGGTGACGAGATCATCGCGATGCCCATCACCCTGGCGGTGCTGCTGGTGGTGATCCCGCCCATCGGGCTGACCACCATCGTCATCGGCGCTTTCATCGGCATCCTGCTGGGCGTGCGGTATTCCTTCCGCGGCCCCGACGTGACCGCCAAAGTCAACGACGCGGTGACCAGCGCCCAGGAAAAGGCCGCCAGCGCCGTAGCCAGCGCCCATGAGAAGGCCGCCCACGCGATGGACAAGCACATGAAGCACACCGAGGATCCGGCGGAGGAAAAGCCGGCCGACGAGTTCGAGAAGACTGTGGAATAAGCTGAATCACCGCAGGGAGGGGTATGCCGGAGGGCATGCCTCTCCCTGGACGCGCATATGGAGGGCTGCCCCATGACAAGAATCCTGCTGGTGGAAGACGAGGAAAAGCTGGCGCGTTTTGTGGAGCTGGAGCTGCGCCACGAGGGCTACCAGGTGGACAAATCCTTTGACGGCCGGGACGGCCTGGAGAAAGCGGAGAACGGCGGGTATGACCTGATCCTGCTGGACATCATGCTGCCCGGGCTCAACGGCTTGGAGGTACTGCGCCGCCTGCGCCGGGAGGACCACGGCGAGCCCGTGATCATGCTGACCGCCCGGGACGCCGTGATGGACAAGGTGACGGGCCTGGATATGGGCGCCGACGATTACATCACCAAGCCCTTCTCCATCGAGGAACTGCTGGCCCGGATCCGGGCGGCTCTCCGGAAACAGACCGCGCAGAAAAAGGAGACGGATCTCCTGACCTGCGGGGATCTCTCCCTGGACATCAGCCGGCACCGGGTCACCCGGGGCGGAAAGGACATCGATCTCACCAGCCGGGAGTTTTCGCTTCTCCAGTATTTCCTGGAGAACAAGACCATCGTGCTGAGCCGCGATCAACTGCTGGACAAGGTATGGGGCTTCGGCTATGTGGGTGAGACCAACGTGGTGGACGTGTATGTTCGCTACCTGCGGGGAAAGATCGACGAGGGTTTTGATCAGAAGCTGCTCCAGACCGTGCGCGGCGTGGGCTACGTATTGAGGGACGACGGATGAAAGAAGAAAAGCGGGTGACTTCCATCGCCCGGCGGATGAACGGCTACTGGATCCGCCGGACCTTTCTGATCCTGGTGCTGTCGGACGCCGTGCTGATGGGCATGATCGCGCTGAAGTGGATCGTCGTCGACAACACCGCTTTCTGGTGGGTGCTGGGAGGCGCGGAGTTTCTGCTGCTCATCCTGACGGCCCACGGCGGGCGGTCCAACGCCCGGAAGTTCATGAAACCCCTGGAACAGATGACCCAGCGGGCGGAGGTGCTGAGCCAGGCGCGGTTCGACCCGGAAAAGCTCCACCACCTGGAGGACGCCCTGGACACCGTGAGCCCACTCTCCCCGGACGCCCATGTCTATACCGGCGACGTGGAAACCCAGAGCCTGGTCAACGCCATCAACAATATGCTGGCCCGGACCCACGAGTCCTACATGGAGCAGATCCGCTTTGTGTCCGACGCCTCCCACGAGCTCCGCACCCCCATCGCCGTGATCCAGGGCTACGCGGACATGCTCCAGCGCTGGGGCAAGGAGGACGCCACGGTGCTGGAGGAGGGCATCACCGCCATCCAGAGCGAGTCCGCCCACATGAAGAAGCTCATCGAACAGCTGCTGTTCCTGGCCCGGGGCGACAGCGGCCGGAACCAGATGGTCCGGGAGGACATGGACCTGTCCGCCATGCTGAAGGAAGTCTGGGAGGAGTCCCAGATGATCCACCCGGACCGCAGCTGGCGGCTGGACGCCGGCGAAGGCATCCACGTGCTGGGAGACGCCGCCATGCTGAAGCAGTGCGCGCGGATCCTGGTGGAGAACGCCGTGAAGTATACCGCCCCCGACGATCGGATCACCCTGCGGGCCGGCATACAGGACGGGAATCCCTACTTCCAGGTGCAGGACAACGGCATCGGCATCCGGCAGGAGGACCTGGAGCACATCTTTGACCGCTTCTTCCGCTCGGACCCGGCCCGAAGCCGCGCCACCGGCGGCACCGGCCTGGGGCTGTCCATCGCCAAGTGGATCGTGGAAAAGCACGGCGGCTTCTTCAACGTGTTCTCCCGGGAGGAAATCGGCACGCGCTTCACCGTCACCCTGCCCCAGGAGGCTTCTGCCGAAACAGACACGCGTTCCGTCTTGCGCACCGCGGCGGTGTGATGTATGATCTGTTCAAAGCATACCACGGAAAGGAGCGATCCCATGTCCTTCTCCCCGCATCCCCAGTGGCTGGACCACGCCGTGTTTTACGAGATCTACCCCCAGTCCTTCTGTGACACCAACGCCGACGGCATCGGCGACTTTGAGGGCATCATCCGGAAGCTGGACTACATCGTTGAACTGGGCTGCAACGCCCTGTGGCTGAATCCCTGCTTCGCCTCGCCCTTCCGGGACGCGGGCTACGACGTGTCGGATTATTACACCGCCGCCCCCCGCTACGGCACCAACGAGGATCTGAAGCGCCTGTTCGCGGAAGCGCACCGACGGGACATGCACGTCTTCCTGGACCTGGTCCCCGGGCACACGTCCATCGACCATCCATGGTTCCGGGAGAGCTGCAAGGGAACGCCCAACCCGTACACGGACCGCTATGTCTGGTCCGACAGCGTGTGGGAGAAGCTCCCGGATTCCAATGCTCTGGTGGGCGTGTCCGAGCGGGTCGGCACCTGTCTGGTGAACTTTTTCAGCCATCAGCCCGCCCTGAATTACGGTTTTTACAACATTGAACGCCCCTGGCAGCAGCCCATGGACGCCCCCGGCCCCCAGGCGACGGTGGCCGAAATGAAAAAGGTCATGGACTTCTGGCTGAGCCTTGGATGTGACGGCTTCCGGGTGGACATGGCCCACTCCCTGGTGAAGAACGATCCGGACCACAAGGGTACCATCGCCCTGTGGCAGGGCATCCGCCGCTGGCTGGACGAAGCCCATCCCGGTGCGGCGCTGGTGTCCGAGTGGGGCGATCCCTCCCAGTCCCTGGCCGCGGGTTTCCACATGGATTTCCTGCTGCACTTCGGCCCGTCCCACTACAACGAGGTTTTCCGCTCGGAGGAACCCTACTTCTCGGCTCGGGGCAAGGGGACGATCAAGCCTTTCATGGACCATTATCTCCGGTATCGCGAGGCCGCCGGGGAGAACGGCCTGATCGCCTTCCCCTCCGGGAACCACGACATGGAGCGCATGGCCCGCTGCCTGACGCAGGAGGAGATGGCCCTGGCCTTCGCCTTCATCCTGACCATGCCCGGCGTGCCCTTCGTCTACTACGGCGACGAGATCGGCATGCGCTATGTGGAGAACCTGCTCTCGGTGGAGGGCGGCTATGAGCGCACCGGTTCCCGCAGCCCCATGCAGTGGGACGGTTCCGCCAATGCGGGCTTCAGCGCCGCCCCGCCGGAGAAGCTGTACATCCAAACGGATCCCGACGCAAACCGCCCCACGGTGGCCGCCCAGATGGCCGATCCCGTTTCCCTCTGGCACGAAGTCCAGGCCCTGATCCGGCTTCGCCGCGCACACCCGGCTCTGGATAACACCGGCGGCTTTGAGCTGCTGCGGGCGGAGGGCTATCCGCTGGTCTACCGCCGCACCGGCGGCGGGGAAACCGTCACCGTGGCGGTGAATCCCTCCCCCGATCCTTTCAGCCTGCCCATCGGCGGCACCCTTCTCCACGCCACGGGAAAAGGCGCGGCGGTGAAGGGCGGAGTGCTCGAACTGCAGCCCGCCACCGTCGCGCTGGTGGTCAACGATTGATATTGGATCCCCGGATCACTGCTCTGCCAGCTGCAGCTGGTAGAGTTTTTTGTAGATGCCGTCCTGCTCCAGGAGTTCCTGATGGGTTCCCCGCTCCCGGATCCGGCCGTGGTGCATGACCATGATGATGTCCGCGTGCTGAATGGTGGACAGCCGGTGGGCCACCATGATGGTGGTGCGGCCCCGCATCAGGTGTTCCACCGCCTCCTGGATCCACTGCTCCGTCTCCGTGTCGATGTTGGCCGTGGCCTCGTCCAGGATCAGGATTGAAGGATCAAAGGCCAGGGTCCGGGCGAAGGAGATCAGCTGCCGCTGACCGGCGGAGAAGGTCCCGCCGCGCTCGGTCACGGGCTGGCAGTAACCGGCGGGGAGCCGCTCAATGAACCGCGCCGCATTGACCTCCCGGGCCGCCGCCTCGATCTGTTCATCGGTGATCTCCTCATTCCGCAGGCGGATGTTGGAGCGGATGTCGCCGGTGAAGATGAACACATCCTGCTGGACCTGGCCGATGGCCCGCCTCAGGGTATCGCGGTCCAGATCCCGCACGTCCACGCCGTCCACCCGGATGGCGCCCTTCTGCACGTCATAGTAGCGGCCGATGAGGTTCAGGATGGAGCTCTTGCCCGCGCCGGTGGCCCCCACAAAGGCCACCTTCTGCCCGGGCTCAATGGTGAAGGACACGTCCTTCAGCACCCACTCCTCCCCCACGTAGGCGAACCACACATGGTCGAACTCGATGCGCCCGCGGATGCCGTCCGCCGGGATGACAGGGTCCTCCCGGTCTGTGAACAGGGGTTCGGTGTCCATGAGGGTGAAGATCTTCTCTGCCGACGCGATGGCGCTCTGCAGCGTGGTGAACTGCTCCGCCAGCTCCTGGATGGGCTGGAAGAAGGAGTTCATATAGTCGATGAAGATGTACAGCGTGCCGATGGTGATGGGGTTGAGGCCGCCCTGTCCCAGCACCGCCTCGCTGCCCCGCCCGGTCACCAGGGCGATGGCCACCATGGAGATCAGGTACAGCACCGGCCGGAAGGTGGCGTTGATCATCAACTCCCGGAAGCCGGCCCGGTACAGGTCGCCGTTCTTCTCCTCAAACTCCCTGTACTTGCGCTCCTCCCGGGCGAAGATCTGGATGATCCGCATTCCGGAGAGGTGTTCGGACAGGTAGGTGTTCAGGTTTGTCACCCGGGTGCGGGTGATCTGGAAGGCCTTCCGGCTGAGCTTCCGGAAGAGGTAGGTCAGGGCCGCCACCGGGGGCAGCAGCATAAAGGCCAGCCCCGCCAGGGTGGGATTGAGGCAGAGCATCACCACGGCCAGGCCGATGATCTTGATGGTGTTTTTGATCAGCTGAACGAATATGTTGGCGAAAACGTCGTTGATGGCGTCCACGTCGTTGGTCAGTCGGGTGACGATCTTGCCCACCGGCGTGGTGTCAAAGAAGCGCATGGTGAGCTTCTCCACCTTGGCGAACAGGTCGTCCCGGATGCCCTTGATGATCTGCTGCCCCGTGCGCTGCATCAGCCAGAACTGCGCCCGGTTGCAGAAGAAGATCGCCACCAGCACCAGGATGTAGAGCAGGGTGGACTGCACGATGCCCGCGAACCGCCACTCGGCGTTCTCTCCGGCGGTGAAGCGGTTGTCCTTCGGCCCCAGGATATATTTGTCGATGGCCTGTGATCCGATGAGCACGGGCCGCAGCAAATCGAGGGCCGTCACCGCCAGCACCAGGGCCAGGGCCAGGGCGTAGGTCTTCCAGTGGGGCTTCATGTAGTTGAGGATGCGGAGGATGGCACTGCCCTTGTAATGAATGTCGGTGCGGGCGGCCTGATCGTCGTCGGCGCCGGTGAAGAGGCGCTTTCTGTTCTCGTTGTCCCGCTTAGCCATCCGCCTCACCGCCTTCCTCCACCAGCTGGCGTTCCAGCTGCTGTTTGTCGTGGATGCTGCGATAAAGGCCGTTCAGGGCCATCAGTTCCTCGTGGGTGCCATACTCCGCGCGGCGGCCGTCCTCCAGCACCAGGATGTGATCCGCATCCTGAATGGTGGAGATGCGGTGCGCGATGATCAGGGTGGTGTGGCCCTTCCGGGTCTTGCGCAGATTCTCCAGGATCCGCTCCTCGGTGTCCGTGTCCACGGCAGAGAGGGAGTCGTCGAGAATGAGGATCGGCGCGTTTTTCAGCAGGGCCCGGGCGATGGCGGTGCGCTGCTTCTGGCCGCCGGACACGGTTACGCCGCGCTCGCCCACCAGGGTGTCATAACCGTCCGGGAATTCCATGATGTTGTCGTGGACGCAGGCCGCCTCGGCCGCCGCCACCACCTGTTCGTGGGTGGGATCCTCCGCCCCGAAAGCGATGTTGTTCTCCACCGTGTCGGAGAACAGGAAGCTGTCCTGGGGCACATAGGCGATGTCCCGCCGCAGCACGGGCAGGGGGATCTCCCGGATAGGCCGGCCGTCCATCTCGATCATGTCCGGGCTTTCGGTGTCCCACATGCGCTCCAGCAGGCTCACCAGCGTGGTCTTCCCCGCGCCGGTGCGGCCGATGACGGCCAGGGTCTCGCCGGCCTGAACCGTCACGCTGACGTCCGTCAGGGCCGGGTGCTGTTCCGCGCCGGGATAGGCGAAGCTCAGGTGCTTCAGCTCGATCCCGCCCTTCAGGGACGTGACGGACGGGTCGCCCTTGTCCACGATGTCCGGCTTGGCCTCAAAGATGCCCCGGAGGCGTTTCAGGGAGGCCAAGCCCTGGGAGATGCTGGACACCGCTTCGCCCACGGCGATCATGGGCCACACCAGCATGGTCAGGTAGCTGTTGAACAGCACGAAATCCCCCAGGCTGATGTCCCCGTGGATGGCCAGCCAGCCGCCGTAGAGCAGGTTCAGGGAGATGGAGATGCCGATGACCAGGTCCAGCGCAGGAAACACCGTGGACACCAGCCGGGCCACGCCGAGGTTTTTGTCCTTGCACTTCAGGCTGGCCTTCGCGAAGGCATAGAGTTCTTTGCGCTCCTGGACAAAGGCCTTGATGACCCGGATGCCGCTGATGGCCTCCTGGGTCTGGTCTGTCAGGGAGGAGAAGGCCTCCTGCTTCTCCAGGAAGCGCCGGTGCATGGCCTTGCCAAAAAACACGTCCCCGACGATAATCAGCATCATGGGCAGCAGAGACACCGCCGTCAGCCGGACGTCAATCTCCCGGATCATGTTGAACAGCACCAGCGAAAGCTGCACCGTGGCGTCAAAGGTGGTGATGATGGTCATACCCAGCAGCTGGCGGACCGCCTGCAGGTCGCTGGTGAAGTGCGCCATCAGGTCGCCGGTTTTGTGCTCGTTGTAATAGCGGGGCGAGAGGGTTTCCAGATGGCCGAAGAGGTCGTTGCGCAGATCCCGCTCCACCTGTCTGGAAGCGCCAAAGAAGAAAAAGCGCCAGCCGAAGCGTCCCACGGCCACGATCGCCGCGAAGGCCAGCATTTTCCACAGCAGCCCTGTGATGGCCTGCATGGTGACGGTCACGGGATCCGCGGACAGGCCGTCCATAATGTCCCGTGTGATCTTCGGAACCTCCACCGTCAGGAAGTCCACAGCCGTCAGCGAGGCGATCCCCAGCACATACCACAGCCAGTACCGCTTCACATAATGTCCGGCGAGCTTCAGTTCCCTGTTCATCCTCATCCTCCTGTGCACGGGGTATCTTATCGCATCCGTTCCGGCCTGTCAATCGATGGAAGGAGAAATTTCCGTATTGCATTGCGAAACGCCGGTTTTTCATGTACAATACTTGCGGCAGACGGGAGGTATGTCCATGACGGATCGGATCGCGGATTTTGAGGCACGCGTCGGCGGGATCGCGCTGGCGCGGAATGTTTCCATGGCTTCCTGCACCACCCTGCGGCTGGGCGGGCCCGCGGACCTTCTGGCGGAGCCGTGCAGCGAGGAGGAGCTGCGGGTCCTGCTCCGGGAGGCCTCCGCGTTTGGCCTGCCGGTCACCGTCATCGGCCGGGGGTCCAACCTGCTGGTGCGGGATGGCGGCATCCGCGGCCTGGTGATCCGCATCGGCCGGGGCCTGCGCGCCATCGCCCGGGAGGGAGACACCCTCACCGCCGAAGCCGGCGCCTCCCTGGCGGAACTGGCCCGTTTCGCCGCGGAGAACAGCCTCGGCGGGCTGGCTTTCGCGGCGGGGATCCCGGGATCCGTAGGCGGCGGGCTGGTGATGAACGCCGGCGCCTACGGCGGCGAGCTCTGCCAGGTGTGCGAGTGGGTCGGCGGGCTCCGGATGGACGGGACCGCGTTCCGCTACAGCGGTGAGGAGATGGCCTTCGGCTATCGGCACTCCCGCCTGCAGGACGAGGACGCCATTGTGACGCGGGCCTGTTTCCGGCTCATCCCCGGCGACCGCGCGGAGATCGAGGCCGCCATGGCCGATCTGGCTGTCCGGCGCAGCGAGAAGCAGCCCCTGAACGTGCCCAGCGCCGGGTCCACCTTCAAGCGCCCGGAGGGGCATTTCGCCGCGGCCCTCATCGACCAGTGCGGCCTGAAGGGCTACGCGGTCGGGGGCGCCCGGGTCAGCGAAAAGCAC
>JBGVCH010000086.1:0-44179 GCA_045226335.1 Christensenellales bacterium
GGTGCTGTCCGCGTTGATGCTCACGTGGCAGCCGAGCCAGAAATCCGCCAGGTCATACAGCTCCATGCCGTTCTCAGGGGAGACGGCGGGGACGGCGGTTTCTTCGGCGGCGACCTCAAGGCTGGGGTGGCAGACGGTGTGGGTGTTGGGCTCGGTGATCTCGCAGCGCCACGCGCCGTCCGCCAGGGTCACGGAGACGGCCTCGCCGCCCTCGGGGCGCAGGGCGATTTCCGCGCCGGAAAGCTGCTCCCAGGCGCCGGCCATGGCCTCGATGCCGTTGCTGTCGCCGCCGTAGTCGAAGGTCACCCGGAAGGTGCTGTCGGCGTTCAGGTACACATGGCAGCCCAGCCAGCCGTCCGCCAGGTCGTAGAGCTCCATGGCGCCGTCGGCCGCCTCCTCCGCAGGTCCGGCGGGCTCGGCCTCCCTCACGGGATAGGCGAGGCCGGCGTCCACCCACATGGCGGCGCTGTTGGCCTGGGTGTACAGGATGTTGTGGCAGGCCTCCCGCATGGCGGTCAGGGCCGTGTTGCCGGAGGTGTCCAGGGTCGCGCCCATCAGGCAGAGCATCATGTCGTTGCCGGCGCGGATCGCCAGGTTTGGATCCATCCAGTCGAGGTTCGCCATGGCGGAATCCGTCACGACCATGCCGGTGAAGCCCCACTCGCCCCGCAGCACGTCGGTGATCAGCGGGCGGGAGGCGCCGGCCCAGACCGTGCCCAGATAGCTGTAGCTGGACATGATCGCCGTGGCATGGCCTTCCTTCACCGCGATCTCGAAGGGCCGGAGATACAGCTCGCGCATGGCCTGCTCATTGGTCCACACGGACAGGTGGAGGCGGTTGTCCTCCTGGTCGTTCAGGGCGAAGTGCTTCACGTACAGGTACACGCCCTCGGCCGCCGCGCCCCTCACCTGGGCCGCGCCCAGTTTGCCGGAGAGCAGGCCGTCCTCGCCGTAGTACTCGAAGTTCCGGCCGGAGAAGGGCGTGCGGTGGATGTTCACGCCCGGGGCATAGAGGCCCGAAACGCCGTTGGCCTTGGCTTCCTGCGCAAAGACGCGCCCGAATTCCTCCACAAGTCCGGTGTTCCAGGTGGCGCCGATGACCACTTCGCTCGGGAAGGAGACGCCGCGGAGGGAGCTGATCAGGGAGTGGAGGCCCGCGGGGCCGTCGATATCCGAGGTGGCGGGCTTTCCGACGCTCTCCACGGCCGGCGTGGACCAGCCGCCCTTCAGGATCATCTCCTCCATGTCCTCAACGCTGAGCTGCTGAAGGAGGAGCGCCCACTGGGGATCCTCCCAGGCCAGGCCCACCATGTCGCTGAGGGTCAGGCCGTTATCCGCAAAGACGATCTCCGGATCGTTCTCGTCCACCGTATAGGGGGCCTTCCCGGTGAAAGCCTCCGCCACGGCCGCCGGGGCTGCCTTGCTGTCGGTCCGGGTCTGGGGCAGGGTCCCCGCCCAGTCGGAGCGGGAGACATAGGTCTCGATCTGCCCGTCCTCCATATCGGCGAAGCGGACCACCGCCGCCGTCCGGTCGGAGGAGCGGGGATTCTCCGCGTCGTACACCACCGTGCTTTCGACGGTGTATTCGCGGCTGTCGATCACATCGTGGGCGTTGCGCATCAGCTTGATCTCATAGGTGCCCGCTTCCAGCACATAGCAGCCGCTTCCCTTGCTGTCAAAGGATGCCATCTCTTCCGCCGCGAAGGAGATGGTCACGACCTCGGACTCCCCGGGCTGCAAGAGGGCCGTCTTGGCGAACCCCGCCAGCACCACATGCGCCTTTTCGATGCCGCCCGGCGTATACGGCGCGGTGAAGTAGACCTGGACCACTTCCTTGCCGGCCGCGCTGCCTGTGTTGGTCACCTTCACCCGCAGGGTGATCACACCGTCGTCCGCGGTAAAGGCCTCGATGCTTTGCTCAAAAGACGTGTAGCTGAGGCCGTAACCGAAGGGATACTGCACCGTGGCCTCGTAGTCGATCAAGCCGTCGGCCACGGCGGTCTCATAATAGCGGTATCCAACATAGATCCCCTCGGCATATTCCACATAGCTGCGGCCGCGCAGATCGCTGTAGTCGAAGTCGCCGGCGTTCCAGTACGCGGGGGACGAGGTCAGGTCATAAGCATAGGTGTCCGTCAGACGGCCGGAGGGGTTCACCTCGCCAGACAGCACCCTGCCCACGGCGTTGAAACCCACAGTGCCGGGGCTGCCGATCCACAGGCAGGCGTCCACTTCGTCCGTGAAGCCCAGCTCCATGGCGTTGGACGCGTTGATCAGGACGATGACCCTCGCGTAGCCCTGGTCCTTCACCAGCGCTAGCAGGTCTTCCTCATCCCGCGTGAGTTCGAGATAATGGCGGCCGTCGTCCACGTCCGAGTATCCCTCGGCGTACATGTCCATGGGCAGGTCGCCGCCCTCGCCGCCGATGCGGGAGATCACGATCACGGCCGTGTCGGAGTAGGCCCTCGCGCCGGCGAGGAGGTCCTCCGGGTAGCGGTCGACCGGTACTTCCGCCGGCGTGAAATCCGAGCCGGAGAATCCGCTCTGGCTCGCGCGGCTGACCCCGGAATTCCGGTAGAAGTCCACCAGGTCCCCGTTGACCTCGAAGCCGGCGTTCTCGAGGCCGGCCACCACGCCCACGTTGCCCGCGGTTTCGCCCGCGCCGGAGCCGGTGCCGCCGTAGATCGGATCGACGGAGGCGTATCCGAAGAGGTTGATCCTGGACCCGAAGGCCAGCGGCAGCGCGCCGTTTTCATTGCGGAGCAGCACGATACCTTCGGCCTCCAGTTGCTCCGCCATCTGCAGGCTCGCCGCGGCGGCCTCCTCCGCGCCGGAAATCTCCTGGCTGACGGAAACGGGCGCCGCGCTCTCCGCGGATGCAATCGCGTACGGTGCGTTTCCGGGGCCGCCGGCCACCAGCGCGGCGATCAGCAGCACGGCAACGGCAAGGTTAACAATTCGGTTATTCTTTTTCATGAATCAGCCCTCCTCGTCCTTGATCGGCAAACGGGTTTGCTTCGTGTCATATTTTAGCAGGACTGTACAGGCTGTGTATTGCATATTTGTCGCGTATCATTTATAATTGTCTCAACTTGAGGGATAGGAGAGGCTGCTGACATGAAGAAAGACGATTTGACTTACGTATGTGCCATGGTGGGCAATCTGTCCGGCCTCCCGGTTCGCCTTTTCGATGGCGATAAGCAGCTGTTTCAAATCAGCATGGCGCCTCTTCCGAGAGATCCTTATCTGCTGGTCAAGCCGGAAATCACATTTGTTGACCGGCATGTCGGGTTTTATGTGTCCAAACGATTCTTCACCTACGGCGTTGTCAACAGCGGAAAGTACCGGATTGTCATGGGGCCCAGCCGCCAGGCACCGCCGCAGGAACAGGAGCTGCGCGAAATCGCGTTTGAATTGGACGTGCCGCTGGATGACCTGACGGAATTCATATCCGGCATAAAGCAGATCACCCGGCTGCCTCTGGAGAGCCTTGTACAGATGCTGTGCTTTCTCAACTTTGTTGTGAACGGAGAAAAGCTGCGGCTGAATGACCTGATTGAGGGAGGAGAAAACCGATTCGGATTGGAGGAGAAGCGCTCGGAAGTTCGATTTGCTCAAGCCGAAACAGAGACTGTCTCGCCTCACAATACCCTGGCGATTGAGCAGACAGTCATGAACATCATCCGCAAAGGGGATGTAGCTGCCCTTGAGGCTTTTGCGCAGGACGCACCTGCCGTGATTCCGGGAAACATGGCTCCGGAACAGCTGCGTCAGGCAAAGAACACTTTTATCGTCACTGTCACCGAAGCGAGCCGGTCCGCAATTCGGGGCGGAATGGATGTGGAAGATGCCCTGACCGCCAGCGACGCCTATATCCGCCAGTGTGAATTGATGACCGACATTCACCAGATCACAAAGCTCAATTACGATATGGTCCTATACTATACACAGCAGGTTCAGGCGATCCGGCACGGCCATTACGCAACGGAGCTTGTCCGGAATGTCGCGCTTTACATCCAGCATCATCTCTCCGAAACGATCACAACCGATCAGGTCGCCGCCCATCTGTATATGAGCCGGCAGCACCTGTCCCGCCGGTTTACGCAGGAAGCAGGGGTCTCCCTGGCCGCATATATCCGCATCGAAAAAACGGAGGAAGCCAAGCGCCTCCTCCGCTACACGGATAAACCCATCTCATCCATCGCCATTTTTCTGGGCTTCTCCAGCCAGGCGCATTTCTCGAAGGTATTCAAGGAAATCACAGGAATGACACCCGGAATATACAGGGAAAAGAAGCAGGGCATAAGCAGCTGATCTGCTGTGCAACCGGCAGCCGGTGCAGTGCCCACTGAAATCTGAACTGAGACATGAGAAAGTTCAGATTTCAGGAGGACGCCACTTCTAGATGGGGAACCAATGCTGCATAATGCTGCATGATCAGAAAGGAAGCGCAGCCGTCCCTACACGCAAAGAGGCCAAAGTTTGAATGCAGTTTGAATGTAATTGTGAATGCAATTGGCGTTTTTCGAAGTTTTCCCAAATTGTCCCAAATTGCTTTGAGCCCTTATAGAATAAGGGTTTATGACGCTCCGATGGTTCGAGATTTACCGTCCGGTACCGCTTCAAGTCCTGTTTCCCGCACCAAGCGAAAACCCTTGTAAACACTATGTTTATAGGGGTTTTTGCTTGCTGTGAAACCACGGTTTAGCCTTTGTTTTAGCCTTTACAGCTTCAAGAGCGGTCTTCGGGTGAGAGGACGAAAAGCCTGGCTGATGCCCCCTGATGAGGCGGATCCTTCTGCACGAAACACAAGAAACGCATTATTCACGATCAACCCTTACAGGCCGAGACCTGGTTTGGTGCGGAGCTGTCACATTATTGACGACAGCGCCGCATTTTTCGTTTGGACCGCTTACAGACCGGCAAAACGGGCGCTATAAGCCTGCATGTGGGCTGCCGAGTCATTCTGCATGTCTTCGGTAAAGTGGGCGTATGTGTCCATTGTGATGGCGATTGTGCTATGGCCAAGGTTGGAGCTGATCGTTTTAATATCGTCTCCGGCTCTGATTGAGATGACCGCGTAGGTGTGCCGGAGGTCATGGAAGCGAAGGGACGGGACGCCAATTCGCTGGCCGATCCGAGTCACATTGTGGGTCAGTGTATCTTTGCCAAAGTGGGCGCCGAGAGGCGTGGTAAAGACAAGGCCGGCTCCCGAAAAGGGCCCTTCATCCCACTTGTCGCCTGCGGCTTCTTTCTCAAAATGCTGGCGATCCTTTCGTGCCCGCAGAATGTCAAGCACGAAGGGGGCCGGTTTGATCTTCCGCGCACGGTCTGTCTTGGTTGAGGCAAATTTGTAGGCACCGCCTCTCTTGCGCTCAAGGATCATTTGCCGGTCAATCAGGATCGTTCCGGTATTGAAGTCCACCCGGTCCCATGTCAGCCCCATGATTTCCCCTTGGCGCATGCCGGTGAACAGGTCCACCTTCAGTATATCTTCATACAGCGAGCCTTGGATGTCTTTCAGAAAGTCTCTGATCTGTGCCTCTGTAAGGGCCTGAATATTGGCTTTGTGCACCTTCGGAAGCTGAACCGCTTGGCACGGGTTGACCGGGATGTATTGGAGCAGAACTGCCTGCTGCAGCACTTTGTGGAGGACGCCGTTGATATTCTTGACTGTCTTTGGGCTTTTCTTCATCTCCCGCACCAAACGGTTGTAAAGCGTCTGGATCATATGAGGCTTCAGTGCGGACAATTTCACATGTCCGAGGTTGGGCTTGAGGTGGTTACGACTGACCGATTCATATTGGACCAGGGTTTGCTCTTTGATGCCGCCTGTGTATTCCTTCAGCCAGATATCCAGCCATTGCGAAAGGGTTAACCGGCTTGGCTCTGTATAGGTGCCTTCATCAATTTGGTGGAGGGCATCGTTCATCTTCTTTTGGACCGCGGCTTGTGATTTTCCATAAATCGACTTCTGTATCTGTTTACCGCTGCCGGGGTCGCGACCGAGGGTGACGCGCCCCTGCCAGAGCTTCTTTTTCTCATCGTAACGAATGGACCCGCTGCCCTGGGCAGCCCGTGTATTACTTTTTCTTTGCATTTCTCTTCTCCCTTGCTTTCTTTTTCTTGCCGGTTACCGCATCGTATGTTTCCTTAAGCCCCTCAATTTTCCTGACAATGTTTCCTTTCTGTATATTGTCCAGTATCGCTTCAGGCTTGATCCGATTGTCTATCAGCAGTGTGGATTCACCTTTCAGATCCGTTCCGGGGACATTGATACTGACAATTCTGCACTCGGCCGAGTTTTCGTCAAGGAATGCCGCGTGTTCGTAATCGGACTGAAGATAAAACATCAGTTCGAGAAGCAGACTCTGTCCGGCAGACGTCCGAATGCAAAAATCGACCAGTTCATTCGGGAGGCATTTTTGTTTCAGGCAGTCAATCGCTTCATCCGAGAGCCCCAATTCTTTTGCGACAGTTCTGTTCTCCGGCTTGACGCCGGTCAGAATGTAGTCTGTTGAAACACCGAAGATTTCCGAAAGCCGCATCAACTGTTCAATGCTGATCCCACCTTTTCCGTGCTCTTTGTTGTTTACATCCGAACGGGTGATATACAGCAATTCGCCGAGTTCCGTTTGGCTCATTTTTCGACTGTTTCGAAGTTCCTTGATTCGTTCTCCGATCGCTTCCCGTGAATTCTGGGCCTCAAAGTCAATCATGTTTTTCCCTCCTGAGCTTGTCATTCTTGTCGGATTGACGTCCATTGTGGCGGTTTTATGTCACCCACTTGACAAAGGCGTCCGTCATGATATAGTATTAGTTAGTCAGTTTCTATATTGACTAATTTCAATAGCCATTATCGATAACTGGCAAGAACAATATAACACGAACAGAAACGAAATGCAATAGGAGGGGACACAATGAATGACATGAAAGCAACGACGAGGCGGCTGTTGTCCGCCAAAGATCTGCAGGAAATGGGTTTCAGCCGCAGTACTGCCTATAATCTGCTGAATCGGGCCGATCTGCCGGTGGTTCGGATTGGCGGCCGTAAGTATCTCCATGCCGGGCTCTTTGATCGGTGGCTCGAGAACCAGGCCCGTTGCCATGACGTTGAGACGCCGGAAAACTGATCCAAAGCTGGCGGCTGCCTTTGAAACCTGTCGAACGCTGGATGCACTGGACGTGGCCAAACAGGAAGGCCTGCAGTTGAAAAAACGCGGCGACAGCTGGTGGACCTGCTGCCCGTTCCATACCGAAAAGACACCGTCCATGCGCTTCAACCACGGTCTCTGGTACTGCTTTGGATGCGGGACCGGCGGAAATGCCCTGGGCCTCTATGAGCGGCTCCACCGGGTAGACCGAAAGGAAGCCGCGCTGGCGTTGGCCGGAATGACATCGCTCCCGCACCGTTCGCCAAGTCTGCCGCCTCCGCCACGCGAAGGCTTTCTGGATGAGCCTGATGCGGACGGCTATACTTGGGATCGCCTCTGCCGGATCAGACAACAAGCGGTGGAGGATATCAGGTCGATGGAAGCTGCGGCAAGGCGGGATGCCGTGAGTGTGGAAGATGAGCGGCAGGGAGGCGCACCGGATTTCTGGAGGGCTGTGCTGGTTCTGGAGGAGGTGGAGCGCCGACTGGATGATCTCTGGGATTGTGCCGTCGAGGCGTCGATACGGTCCCGGCAGCAGGAAAGGAAGTAAGAACATGAGTGAGATGCTGAATCAATATGAGGCCGATCGCCTGGGGACAGGCCAAGATGATACGGCCGGAACAGGTGACGGCTGGCCGGCGCTGCCTGATTCGATGCAGGCGCTTCCGGATTTCCCGAAAGAAGCTCTTCCGCCTGACTTCGGTGCCTTCGTGCAGGCTGTTTCCGAGTGCTGGCAGGTTCCCCCGGACATGGCTGCCTGTTTCGCCCTGGGCGTGGCCTCGGCGGCTGTTGTGGGGCGGGTGACCGTGCAGCCAAAGGCCCGTGAAAACGATTATCGGGAGGCTGCGCAGCTCTTCCTCATCTGCCAGGGCTCCTCCGGCGAGCGGAAAACTCATTGCCTCAGATACCTGGCTCAGCCTCTGGAAGAGCTGCTGGAAAGCCGCCGACAGCATGCCAAGGAGGAGAACGCCAGGCTTGAGCGCCAATTGAAGGACCTGGAGCAGTCGATCAGGCAGGCAAAAGACGGGGAGGAAAAACTGACGCTGAGCAAGCAAAGGGACGCATTGGTGAATATGCGGGTACCGGAGCCGGAAAGCATTCAGGCTGATGTTACACCGGAGAGTGTGGTGCTGGGCATGACGGAACACGACGGGCGGGCCGTTGTGTTAGCCGATGAGGCAGATTTTCTCAATGTGCTGTCCGGTCGAAGCTATGCCCGGGAAGGAAGCGCCGTCAACCTGAACGCTATCCTCTTCGGCTATAATAATTCACCGCATCACGGACGGAGAGTGAACCGGAGTGAATGGCATATCCCGCAGGCGTCCCTGTCTATTTGCCTTGGCTGCCAGCCCGGTATTTTGGAGGATTTCATGGCGGACCGTACCGGCGCAGATCGGGGCCTTCATGCCCGTTTCCTGTACTTTCTCCCCAAGTCCATGATCGGCTTTCGGAAGGCGGATGGACGGCCCGTGCTCCCTGCGCTGGTCAACTGGTGGGTTGCCACCGTTGGACGCTTGGCTGCCTGCCAGAACCTTGTTCTGCCTTTTTCGTCAGAGGCTGAGGAAAAATACCGCGTGTGGTTTGAAGATATAGAGCACCGCCTGCTCACCGATCTGAGCGGACCGCTGCAGGCCTGGGCCGGAAAGCTGTGCGGCAATACGGTACGTCTGGCCGGGCTTTTAGCCCTGTTGGCCGGTAAGAAGCAGGTTGTAAGCGAAGACTGGGACAATGCCCAAAGGATTGCTGAGCAGTATTTGATCCCGCACGCACGCGCGGTTTTCGGCGGCCAGGATGTCAGGTTGTCTGATGAGGCGCGGAAACTGCTCCCGCGGCTTCGGGATTTGATGAGTTTCAGCCAGGCGGATTTCTGGAAGGAAAGCGGGCGGTATATCCTGAAGAATGGGGACAGGCAAGGATACGGGAACGCTCTGACCGAACTGGCCGGGCTCGGCTATATCCGTCTGGCAAAAGTTCAGCCGATTTATAAAGGTGGTCGCCGTCCCGCTCCGGTGTGGGAAGTCAACCCGGCACTGCGCGGACAGTGATTCCGGTGTCTGACAGGCCGTAACCGATCCAGGTCAAGGACAGAAAGGTTTCTCTGTCCTTTTCATTTTGTTGTGCGCTCCGTGTCTGCCTTGTTGCCGTGAACTGCCGGAAGGCATTGCTGTCGCTTCCAGAAGAGGAACCCCGTGGCTCAGGCAGGTCCGTAGGCCGGCAAGCCGTGGTGAAAGCGGCGAGTTTCGGCACTGATGCCCTTTTGGGGCCGCCGATATCGCCGATAAGGGAGAAATGAAAAAAGATGGAGCAACGGCATTCGGTATGCCATATTGCTCCACCTTTGCGCTGCCTGACAAACACTGTTCACGTGAGCCGATCGCATCAGGCAATTCGTGCATTGGCATTCACCTGGCTGATTGATTTCATGATTCCCTTCCAGACGTTTCCGTCGGGGAAAAGATCTACAACACTGCCCTGATCGGTGAAGGGCGATGCTTTCAGCACACTCAGGTCTTTCATCAAACCGTTGTGGACGATATATTCCACGATCTGATTCACAAAATAGATCTGGCGGCTGTCCATTTGCGTCGTGTCCAGGTACTCAGCGAAGGCCGCTTTGGCGGCAGCCATGTCCATGCCGACAATGCTCCGGACAAACTCGCCCAGGGGAACGGAGCCGATCTCCCGCTCGTAGTCCTCCCGGGTGCCGACCTCGCTCCAGAGAATGCGCTCCAGCTCGGCGATGTCCGGCGCAGTCAGGGGGATGTTGCTCCGGAGCTTTGCGATGACGGCATTGTTCTGGTGCTGACGGACATAGAACTCCGCTTTTGCCTTGTAGTTTTTCAGGTCATCGTTCTCCAGCTCAGGCTCTTTCCACTCCATGGAGATGATTTCGTCGTCAAAGTCGGTTTCGTATTTGATATGACCGATCGGGATGTACTTGATCAGGTCACGAATGTTTTCCCGGATGTGCTCGAATTCGTTGATGCCGGCGTTCTCCAGGTAATCCGTTGTCAGGAGCTTTTTAATCAGTTCCTGCTGGGCCATGATCTCCGGGATGTTGGCGACTTCAGCCACGGCTGAAACCTTCTTGATCAGGTCGGTCCGGGCCCGGGCATATTTCCTTCCCGCGAGATAGGCCAGTTCGATCCCGTACACCAGCGCGTCAAAGCGGAGGGCTTTGGGGTCGTCCGGATCGGGCTGCACCAGCGGTGCCAGCTCCCGCGCCATGTCCAGGGTATCCTCATACGTCAGTGTGACATACCGGTCCGACCGGCTGAACTGCTCCACGTACTTCAGATGCTGCCGCACCGCGAAGTTCTCCCGGTCCAGAGCCTGTACCTGTTCCAGCATGTCCTGGACGAGGGACTGACGGAAACGGATCAGGTCTTCGGTCTGATAGACAAGGTCCTGCAGCTTGAAAGCGATCTGTGCCTTCAGGCTGAACAGCGCGCCGGACAGGGCGATCATATTGGCACCCGGCCGGCCTTTGTTCATGCGGAAGAATTCAAAGTTGCCGCAGAAATCGAAGATGTAGAATTTGCTCTTGTCCTCGCCGTCGATGAGGCCGGGGCACAGGCGGGTGCCACGGCCGATCATCTGCCAGAACTTGGCTTTGCTCATCACCTTTTTGAAAAACACCAGGTTCAGCACTTCCGGCACGTCGATGCCGGTGTCCAGCATGTCCACGGAGATGGCGATCTGCGGGAGCTTTGCCGGCTCGGAAAACTCATCGATGGCGCTCTGGGCATAGGTCATGTAGTTGTCGATCACCTTCGCCCAGCCGGTTAGATGCGGATACTCCTTCCCGAAGATTTCCAGGATCTTCTCGGCATGGGTGTGGTTCTTGGCGAAGACAATGGTTTTTCCGATCCGGTTGCCGTAGTCGATCTTCAGCCCGTGCTCCATCATGACCCGCAGGACTTCCCGGATGGTATCCTCGTTGAAGATCCATTCGTTCAGCGCCGAGGAGGCGATGCTCTCCGGCAACTCACCGTTTTCATCCTCGAAGGTGTCCTCATAGGCCTGCTTGTCCTCATCGGACAGGTCGTCATACACAATGCCCTGCTGGATGAACTTCAGCGTTGTCTCCACGCTGACGAAATCTACCAGGTAGCCGTCCCTGACGGCCTGGGCCAGTTCATAGCCATAGGTGGGCACGCCGCTCTCCAGGTCAAAGATTTCGTAGGTATTCTTGTCGATGTCATTCTTGGGCGTGGCGGTCAGGCCCACCAGGGTGGCGTCGAAATAGGTGAAGATGTCCCGGTACTTGTTGTAGATGGACCGGTGGGCCTCGTCGCAGATCACCAGATCGAAATGCCCGCAGGTGAACAGTTTCTCGCCGTCCTCGTCGTGCATGGTGTCGATGCAGTTATACATGGTCTGGTAGGTGGAGAACACGCAGTGCGCCGTGACATTGCTCCGTTCCTCGCAGAGGTTCACCACGGACAGGTCCGGCATCAGGTTGACAAAATTGCGCTTGGCCTGGGTGACCAGGGAATTGCGGTCCGCCAGGAACAGGATGTTCTTCACCCAGCCCTTCTCCAGCAGGACCTTGCACAGGGCGATGACCGTGCGGGTCTTGCCGCTGCCGGTGGCCATCACCAGCAGGGCTTTCCGGCGGTTCTTTTCGTCAAAGCTCTCGCAGACAGCCTTGATGGCTTCCTCCTGGTAATACCGTCCGACGATGTGCTTGTCCACCGTGATATGCTTCAGGGAAAGCCGCATCCGCCGCAGATTGAACAGCTTCTCCAGGTCTCGCTTGCTGTAGATCGTCGCCACCCTGCGCTCTGGATACTGGCCGTCGTCGATCCGGGTCTCGAAGCCGTTGGTGAGGAAGATCACCGGGCGGCGGCCGCACTGCTTCTCCAGCAGGTCCGCGTACAGCTTGGCCTGCTGCCGGCCCTTCGCCGGATCCACACAGGTGCGCTTGGCTTCGATCACCGCCAGCGGGCGGCCGTCATCTCCGTACAGCACATAATCGGCATAGCCCACTTCGCTCTTGTTGGGCATGCCCGGTAGCTCCACCTCATCCAGCCAGTCTTTTCCCTTCGTCCAGCCGGCGTCCTCCAGCATGACGTCGATGTACAGCTTCCGGGTCTTGTATTCGGAGATCTCCAGCGGCTTGGGGGTATAGGTCTCCTGCTGCTCCGCGCGTCGGGCTGTCAGTTCTTCCCGAAGGGCGGCGTTCTCCGCCATCAGCTCCTGCAGCTGCGTTTCTGTCTCCGGGGGCACCACGGCCATGGGAACGGCCTGCGCCTCCGGGAGGGACGGATCAAATGCCCCTGGCGTGTAATCGCTCCCGTAGCAGTAGGCGATGAAGTCCATGAACACCCACAGGTTCTGCAGGCAGAGCATGGCCTGTTCCTTCGTGATCTTCTTCCCGTCGTGGGCGGCGCTGTTGCCGACCCGGCGGATGTAGTCCAGCCGCCGCTGGAGGCCGTCGTCCACGATGTCCCGGAACTCCTCCGTGCTGAGCAGCGACACCAGCTTATCATCCCAGGGCATGGAAAGCGCGCTGTCCACGGAATACATCCATTTGACAGCGTTCTCCATGGCCCGTCGGCAGGTCATGACACAGGCCGCCGGATCGATGGTGAAGATCTTCTCGGCGGCCACGGCGGGCTCGGCGAAGGAGGAGAAGGATGGGGTTGTGGCGAGGAAATCGAAGTTGGTCATATCGGACACCTCCGATCAAGCTTTCAGCGTGAGCTCGATCAATTCACCGGCGCGCCGGCGGAGCCAGGCTTCAATGGCCTTCTCGCGCCAGACAGGAAGATGATAGGTTTTATCCCGGGTCAGGCTGAAATCGAACATCCTGCGCAGTTTCTCGCGCTGGCGCGCCGTGCAGAACTCTCTCACAATGTTTTCAAAGGGTACGTTGTACGCGGAAAGCCTGGTTGCGGCATACCGGGACAGATCCTCAAAATCGTCCGGCATGGCATAGTTGAACAGGGACAACCCGTGGTCAAAGAGCGGCGCAAAGGCATAGGGCCGGTTGGTCCGGCTGTCCACCATCAGGCCGAAGTTGGCGAAATGCCGGTCTTCGTTGCAGATAAGCGCGTCAAAGACCAGCATGTCCGCATAGGCCGCATAATAGTCCTCTCCGAGGCCCTGCAGGTATTCCGCCACCGTCCGCAAGGTACAGTTGTCGAGGAACCTGTAGATCGGAACGAACGAACGGTCGATATCACAGAACAGTTCACAGGTGGAGCACAGGCAACCCTTCCACATGGAAAGCCCGTAGGGCACATGAGGGATTCCCATGCGCTCAGCGACCTGGGCAGCGTAATACTCCGAATAGGGCTCATTCCCTGTATTGGCTGCGCCGCTGGTGCCGCCCTTATACAGCAGGACTTTCCCGCCGAGCCTTCGCCAACCCTTGCGGAGCATGCCGGCGGTGGTGAACTCCGGCGAAGAGGAAAACCCCTTTGCGCGGGAGCTGCCATATCCGGTGTAGGCCAGCAGAGACAGCACCTTCACAAACTCGTGCTCATACAGGTTGTAGTCCGCGAATCGCCCGTCGAAGTCATCTTCGGTCACCCAATAGCAGTCGTTGAGGGAAAGCCCCCGGCAAATCCGGAGGATCCCGCGGGTATCCCCGTGGGAAAGTCCGTTCTTCGCCAGCAGCGCATCCACAAACTCCCGGTTCCGCGGCACAATCCGTCCGCGCAGCCAGGACATCAGGCCTTCGTCCGTCGGCTTGAGGCCGATGGGAAACAGCTGCGCCTGCTCCGAGTGAAGCTCCTGGATGCGGCATTTCTGGCCTTCCAGGGGATCGTCAATGATCTCGAAGGATAACAGGATTGTGTCATAGTGTTTGAGGTAGAACATGGTGATTCTCCTTATCGTTCTTAGCTTTTATCAAGTGATAAAGGCTTTGAGATGACGGCAACAGCGGGCTCAACGAAGGAGGAAAAGGAGGGGACTGGCGAGGAAATTGAAGTTGGTCACGGCGAATCACCTTTTTCCTTGTAACCTTGACTCATACATTCCAAGACTGTATTTGCCGTTTCCCACCCTATCCGTTGGAAAAAAGTCTCCTCTGAGATAAACTCATCCAATCGTTCCAAGAAATGATCGATCCACTGAGAATATGCCTTTCTCTTTCGAGAAAAGAAAGCGCGTGTTTTAACCGACAACAAGCAGTTAATCGAGAACGCTAAATAACTGTATTCTCCATCATCATTCTTATGCTTTAGATACAATCTTTCAAAACTCTGAGGGATAAAAGCATTGGATCCGTTATAATTTGGAATGATCGATAGAGAAAAAAGCGGATGATCAATTAGAATACCGGCTTTTCTACGTGTAATACTCCCGTCTTTTGGTAACGCCATATCAAAACGTGAAAATGGTTTGGGAACTGGTACGGTTTTCAGTAATTCCATTCTCTGTGCAGAGGAAATATCTTCGTCGAATACTAGCCTGTCAAACGCTGTAAATTCTGCAGTGTTATCTTCTGAAAACCAACTGAGAATCCTGTTTTCAGCCAGGATATCTGGCATCTCGTCTCTTTCTAATACTCTAATTTCATCTTTTCTACAATCAGAAAAGTATTCCATCAAATTGATAGACAACTGCTTTAGGACGCAATACTCCAATAATTCTCCAAAAAGTATATCGCTTTCTGTAGTAACGATTTGATAGCGATACGGATATGAATCTCCTCTTTCGACAACGCCAACTTCATTCGCTTCCCATATGGCTTTTAGTTCTTTATTGTGGCGGCATATTGACATCATTTCCAGCCACAGGTGTTCCGCAATCTCATATCTTGGAACATTAACTATTCTTCTCTGCTTCTTATCATAAACAAAGAAACCTTTGAATGATTGTTGTTTCTTTAGCTTTTTCAATTGACCGACAATATAGTAACAGGCGGTTCCTATGAAAACTATAGCTCCGCTTATTAGCAAAACAACCGCTTGATTACTGTTTACCATCATCACAATTCCGGAAACAAACAGATTTACGCCTATGGCTGCAAGAATTGACGAGAGTATCACGTTTTTCCATGAATTGATTTCACTTTCATAGTGTTTAATTGGTTCCAGCTTTTTCATTTTTGCCTCCCAAATAATTGACTGAACTGCATTATAGTTCACCCAAAGTATTCCTGCATCAGGCTGTCAAACAGCACCTGTGCCCGCTCCAACGCCCGCTGCACGACAACTCTTGATTTATCGACCTGCTGAACAAAAGATGAATACTCGTCTTGTAATGCTCTTGGGGGAACGAGAATCTGTTGGACTCGCAGGTCTGAAAGGTTGATTTGCTGAAGAGTTGCACCTCTCGTATGCTCTTGAATATACCGCTGGCTCTCTTCTGTGTTCAGATAAGCATTGAGATACACAGGGTTTATCTTGTCCTGATCGTAGCGGATTACTGCAATTCCTCGAGTTACATTCATTCCTGCAAAACGTGCATCGGTTAACGCCGTTATACCAGTCGTACCACGTACTGTGATAAGCAATTCTTCTCCTGTGAGTTCTGTTTTCTTGAAACCATCACCAATAGAGCGATCAATATACTTAATCGACGCGGTTGTTATCCTTCCATCTGACAAATCGACAGGGCGAAGCACACCCATATCCCCAGTTCCATCATCGCCCGGTTGGACTATTCCATAGGACAATCCAGCTCCTTCCACGATTAGTTCAATAAGCTCTTTATGTGGATAATCGCATTCCCCAAACATCTCGACAAATCGGGCTTTGATGAGGGTGTCGAGGGCGAGGAGCTGGCGCCTGTAGCCTTCGATGATCTCGTTTGCTTTGTCGAGAATTGCGATGATCCTCTCTTGCTCTTCTATGGGATGAACATCAATGGACACTTCGGACAGCGTTGCTTTGTTGAGCGTTTTGCCCATCACCGCTTTGTTTGTTCCTGCGTCCCAGTCTCTGTGCAGCAAAAGATAGTAGAGGTATTCTGGCTTGATTTCGACAATTCCTTTATCAATGAACGCCATGATTGCCTCGTTTGAGTACATTGGCACCGGCGTGATGCTGACTTTGCCTATCGACAGCTTGAAGCTCATTATCACTGTCTGTGCAGGGATAATCTTGATGCCGCTTTCCTCAACTGCCAGTTTTGAGAGCGATTCTTTGGTATCATAAATGTATTTGCCAGCATTGGTCAGATCGGCAATAGATATCCACGGAAACTCCGGTTGGGACCAGTATTCCGGATTATCACGAGATGGCGTTTTCCCCATTTGAAGCTCGAACAGTTCCGAGAGTTTATACTTCATCCCATCACCCCCCACAAATCCGAATTTCACAGCCCCAGCAGCTGCTCCAGCTTCTCCATTTCCTCGCCGATCTGCATCTCCAGCTCCCGCAGCTCCGCCATGATCTCCGCGGTGGGCGGGTACTCCACCGGCTTGTACTCCGTCTGCTTGTACTTGTTGATGGAGAGGTCGTAGTCGTTGGCCACGATCTCCTCCACCGGCACCAGGAAGGACTGGTCCGTGCGGGCGCGGGAGCCCTCTCCGCCCCTTTCGGGGGCACATCTCCCGGAGGGAGAGGCAGGAGCGTCCGGATTCTCCCCCTGAGGGAGCCGGCAATCAGCACCGGAGAGCGTCTCGACTCCCCCTCTGGGGGAGCTGTCAGCGCAGCTGACTGAGAGGGAATGGAACCGGGCGATGATGTCGGGGATGTCGTTCTCCGCCACGGGGCTGCGCTTGTCGTCCAGGGAGAAGCCGTCGGCACGCATATCGTAGAACCACACCTTGTCCGTGCCGCCGTGGCCGGTCTTGGTGAAGATCAGCACGGCGGTGCTCACCCCGGCATAGGGCTTGAACACCCCGGAGGGCATGGAAATCACGGCCTCTAGGCGATTGCCGTCGATGATCTCCTTGCGGATGGCCCTGTGCGCGGTGGAACTCCCGAACAGCACGCCGTCCGGCACAATGCAGGCGCAGCGCCCGCCGACCTTCAGCATCTTGAGGAAGAGGGCAAGGAACAGCAGCTCCGTCTTTTTCGTCTTGCAGACCTTCAGCAGGTCGGTGCTGACGGTCTCCGCGTCCAGGCTGCCCTTGAAGGGGGGATTCGCCAGGATCAGGCTGTACTTCTCCCGGTCCGGGTTCTGGTCGCTGAGGCTGTCCCGGTACTCGATGAAGGGGTTCTCCACCCCGTGGGTCATCATGTTCATGGCCCCGATGCGCAGCATGGTGCGGTCCATGTCAAAGCCGGTGAACATGCGGTTCATGTAGTGCTCTTTATTGCTCTGATTGAAGAAAACCTCCGCCTTGCGGTGATCCTTCAGATAATCGCTGGCTCCCACCAGAAAGCCGCTGGTGCCGCAGGCCGGATCGCAGATCAGTTCATCGGCCTTGGGCTGCATCAGCTCCACCATCATTTTGATGATGTGCCTTGGCGTGCGGAACTGGCCGTTCACGCCGGCGGTGGACAGCTTCGACAGCAGATACTCGTACAGATCACCGCGGGCGTCGGCATCGCTGAGCTTCGCCATCTGTTCATAGATACCGTCCATGGCGGTGACGATCTTGTCCAGCATCAGGGGTGTGGGCACCTTGAAGATCGCGTCGCTCATGTACTTGGAGTAGGCGCTTTCCTTGTCCCCGTGCAGGTTCTTGATGAAGGGGAACACCCACTCCTGCACCACGCTGTACATTTTAGGCGCCGGAAAATCGTGGAAAACGCTCCACCTCAGCTGTGTGCCATCCACGGTCTGCGTGCCGATCTGCACCTCGCCGTCAAAGATGCTCTCGTGGGGCATACCCAGCATGGCATCCTCTTTCGCCCCCAGAATGTCGGCAGCGTCCAGGTCGTGAATGAACATGAGGTAGGTCATCTGCTCGATGACGTCCAGCGGGTTGGTCAGACCGCCGGTCCAGAAAATCTCCCACAGGCTGTCGATTTTGCTTTTCAGTTCGCCGGTAACCATCAGTATTCTTCCTCCAGATTCAGAAGCGTAAATCATTGTTATAGGAGTCATCATACCACGGAAGGGGGAGATTTTCAACCAACCGGGAGCCTGCAATCTCCGGAAAGCCACAGGGATCCCTCGCGCCTTCGCGCCCTTGCTCAGCTTGTCTGCCGACGGGATCATCCGCCTCGGTCCCGACAGTCGGGACAGGACTCAAGAAAACCGCCTCCCAGATGGGTGACGGTTCGGGGATCAAAGGAGTTCGCCGTTCTTTTTGGCTTCACGGAAAATGCGATCTTGCTCGATGACAGCGGCAATTGCTTCAGGAGGAGCATCCTCACGGAGAATGTAAGCCGGACCATGATCCCTGTACAACTCTTCCCGAAGGCGGTTGCTCTCTTCTTCCTCTTCCTCCGTTTCAAAGTCAAGCCTCTTCATCAGATCCTGATCAATCCAGTCCTTGTACTTCTGATAGTATTCACTGCTGATCATTCAGATTTCCCTCCCAGCCATCATCCTTTATCAGCTTTTCAAGCTGCTTTCGGAACGCTGTCCTACATCGCAGGAAGCATTGATCCCGTTCTTCTTGTCTTCTTCCATTTGCTTCACCAGGTTGTCATACGCCTCGTATTACTCCTGGCTATTGTTGCGCGCCTGCTCTTCATCTCTCCGGGCAGCGAACTGCACAATGCTCACCCAATCACGTTCGCTCAACATTGCTATCACCTCCCACTATCACCATAAAACAGATCCCCCATCTTGTCAGCCCCTGTCAGCCATTCCACCGGGCTTTTGAGAAATCTGTCGTACAATGTCAAATCATGCATCCGGATCTCTTCACCACGGGAACATTCAGCAATCAGGGTCGCAGGGAAACGGTTGTGGTCCACAAACGTGGCCTGATCAAACTTGCTCGGTATCTGCGAGGAAATTTCACTGACGGCCTTATGGATCCCCGCTACGGGAAATCATTGGTGCGGGAAAAGGGAGGAACACACGGTTCCGGTCTCGCTATGGGTAAAAAACTGAAAGAGTGGCGTATCCAAGGTGACAATTGTCAAATGAACCTGTTGACGAAAACTGCCTCAGTAACCGCTGATGATCGGATCTGTCTTTGGGGTGGGTTCTCAGGCCATCTGAAAGGCCCCTGTGGGGCTTTGCCGCTTCAGACAAGGATTATATCATCCAGGGCAGGGGAGGCCTGCTGTGGAGAAACGTGGAAGGAATATGCCGGGCTAATAGCACATCTTCAAACAATAAGAGACACCGTTAACATCCGCGTTGAAACAGGCATCCTCAGAAAGGGACTCACATCCCGCCTGATAACTTTTGAAGGCCGCCTCAATCTGATCCTCTTCTTGCTGCATGTATTTCTCCAACTCATATGGAGTAAGGTCATAACATGCCAGGTTGCTCCCAAGGCGTTTCCTGACCGCCTCACGGAACTGCTGATAATCATACCGGCTGTTAACAACGGCCATATTCACACACCTCCCAGCTGCCTATCCCTCTCTTGCTGCGCAACTCCGTAATCTTCCGAAGGCTTAACTCTCGCAACAAAATCCTCATGCGTTCCACCAAATTGCTCTGCAATCTCTTCCCGGGATCTGCCGGTATACTTGAAGAAGATCACAGGCTCCGGCTTGTCTCTGCCTTTTACCCAATCCGGCGGGGCATACTCTTCATCGAACTCACACCAGGACACAGGTTCAAAACCGTTCCTGATGTAGAACCCATAAAGCTGCCCAAAGGCATCGAGCTTTTGTCCACCATGCTCCACGGCATACTTCAGCAAGTGACTGCCACGTGTATCCTTGTCATTCGGATTATGGCACACGCTCACAATGTCGCCATCATGAACTACCACCGTGGATCCACCATTGGTGACATAACAGTCCATGTCAGCATAGTCTTCATCAGTATAGGATGAATCCACCCTCCAGGCATCCTCAGGATTCGATTTCGCCACCCCCGCTTTCGCTCCGTGGAACGCTTCCCGGAACTTATTCGGCTCAGCTTTGCCAAAGGACTCCGCATTGTAAGACGCAGCCTTGCCCAATGACATTCTACTTTGTTCTGTACCAGATTGCAACGGCATACCAGGAGATTTAGTACTTTTGTAGTTATTGCCCAGGCTCCGCAATGCCTGCACAACCTCTTTGCCTGATACACCTGCCATGAGAGATCCGGCTCCACCGGCACCTCCACCCTCGCCCTTGGCGCTGCTACCCTCAAACCAGGGCGCCAGCAGTGACCAAAGGTTCTACTTCCGGGGCTGTCATCCAGAAATCGCAGGAGGCGCTTTTTTTGTCATTGGGAGCCTCATGCACTCACCTCCAAGATATACGAAAACCGCCGCCCGGATCGGGCAGCGGCCTCCAAGGTTCATTCACTCATCATAGTCGCCGACACTATACTCATAATAATGTCCTTCGGCACGATCCTTCTGGATCTCGGCAACCTTGCTCTCAAAGTATTCCTTTTCCTCATCGTTTTTGAACTCGTAGTCCCACAGCTCACCGGTGTCCACATAATCCAGGGCCATTTGCAGCAGATTGTTGCGCTTGCTGTATTTCAGCATTGGGCATTCCTCCTTTCACCATTATTATACACCAGATCCATATGTCCTGTCAGCCCATGTCAGCCATTCGCTGTTTTTGGAATCTGTCGTACAATGCCCGATCGTGCACCTGGATCTCTTCACCACTGGTGCATTCAACAATCAGACCGCTGGGAAACGGTTGTGGTCTCAGGGCGTGACCCGATCAAACTCGCTCGGCATCTGTGAGGAGATCGCACTGGCGGCCTTATGGAACCAGGCTACCTGAATTACTTTAGCGGAACTCAGTCGCGGACGTTCCGGGGCTCGTCGCCGCCGTCGGCCATCACCTCCGCTGCCTTTGCGCTGAGGGCTTTGATAAACCCGTCATCCGGCACTTCATCGACCGGCGCAGGCACATCCCTTTTGTCGCGCCATTCGGAGGGCTTCCGGTTTTTCAGCCAAAAGATTGCCGCGGTAGTGTCAGGCGGCACAGTCTTTGTCACTTCTCTCACAGTAACAAATTCATACATTCCGGTCGCCTTGTTAAGTTGACGCTCTTTGGTGATTTCGACATGGGTGTAGCCCAAAGCACGTTTTCGCAGTGCGTTTTCAACCTCGATGTCTGCAAGTTCCCGAGCGTTTCCCCTCATGATTGAGTTGATGTTCGGATGATGCTTTGTCCATTCACGCAGTGTGCTTGTACTGATCCCCATATTCTTTGCAAGCTGTTCTTGCGTGAGACCGTTGCGCACCCATGCCTCAAGCAATTGCCGACCATCGTCTGAGAGCCAGTATTCATACTTGGTTCTGGGCAATCTGTCACCTGCTTTACATCGATATCGCTTCGCATGTCACCATTTACTCCGACAAGATGAGTATAGCATTATGACTGCTGTCTGTAAAGCGAAAATGATGAGAAAACATCGCAAAAGCGACACTGATTCTTTGTGATAACGAGTGCTTGCTGCCTTGGCATAGTGACTATGAATTGGTCCGGTATACTGTACTGCACCATTCTGTGTTATTCTGTGTACTGATGATACATGAATCAACCGTTGCAAATTCACGATTCTCGTGCTAAAATGCGTTTTTTGTGATTATTGCGGAGGTGGATTGAAGTGTTTTTTTGATATATAGATTATTACTCTCTTTTGTAGCCTTTATTGTAGCCTTTACAATTTCCGAAAAATGATTACGGATCAGATGATATTCGCTGAAAACCTTTGTTTTCAAGGCTTCTGACGGACAATCAATTACGCGTCATCATGGGTTGACAGGCATCCGGGATAATTCAAGTCCTGTTTCCCGCACTGAAAGCCCCTGAAAACGTAGAGTTTTCGGGGGCTTTCGTTGTTTGGGTATGGTTTGGGTATGACCCTGCGAATATGATTTTTGCCCTCTGGAATGCATACGATATTGCGGACGATTTGAGGAGGGAAATCATATGTCAAGGATCAGGTTGAAACAGGTCGATCAAATCAGTCGCAAGGGCGTATCAGATGCACTTGCTGCATTCATGCGTCATTGCAAGCTGAAAAACCTCTCCCCCTACTCCATACTTTACTACGAGAAGAACTTACAGTTCTTCCTGGACTCTTTGCCGCAAATCAAGTATGTGGATGAGATCAACCGCGAAGTCATAGAAGGCTTTATCAATTCTCTGATGGATCGCGGCAACCGTGTGACTGCCATCAATGCCAGGTTGCGTGCGGTGCATGTCTTCCTGCGTTACTGTTTTGAACAGGAATACCTTGAAGAATTCTAATTAGCACAAATCAAAGAGGATCCCGTACCGCTGGGCGATGCCCTCCGCGATCCGCGTGACCGGGCAGGCGTCGGCATCGATGTAAACGGTCATAGGCATTTCCATTCCCCATCCGGGCTGATTTCGTTCTTGAGGAAGAATTCCCTGTACGCATCATACCCGGTGTGAACGCTCTCCGCCGGGTTGTAACTCAGCAGCTCCGCGAACGGGGCCAGAGAAGCAACAGGACTGTACCCTTCCTTCCGCAGTGCAAGATACGCGTCGATCGTCCCCTGCTTCGCCGCGATCAGGATCCAGTCGAACCGGGCACTTTCGGGTTGGTCCAGGCTTTCCTCATGTTCATGCAGAAGGCCGTGCTTTTCGATGATTTCATAGGCCTCGTCGACAACTGCGTCAAAGTCCGCCCTCGACAGCGGCGGAGAGAGGGCCAGCCACTTGCAGCCACCCGCCACGCACTCGCAGAATGCGGTGATCATACCGAGGATGAAGGAGCGCTTGTCCGGGGTTTCATGTGTCATGGGTGGCAGCCGCCTCCTTTGCCCGAGGTATTCAATATCGCGGGAGTGGTTCTTCATGAGCGTGTATTCTCCTGAACATCGTTCTTATGATCCTTCCCCCTGCTCAAACACATCTTCCAGCAGGATCCTCTGCTCGAATCCGCCGCGCTTTTCCCGTTTCGCCTCCCAGATCGCTTCGACTTCGTCAAAGGATGACCCGCGGGCTGCGGCGATAGCCCGGATCACCTCCAGGATGTCGGCCAGTTCTTCCAGCGAACCGCTCTCCTGGTATTCGGCAACCTCCTCATCCAGCTTGGCATCCAGGAGGGAGAGGTATTCCTGCTCAGACAGCACGGAGCAGGTGCAGGTCTTGCCGGTGGCCTTGATGATTTCTGGGATCTTATCGCGGACAAGTTTGTGGTAGTGGGTCACAGAGCACCTCCGGAGATGTCGAATTTTCATTTTTGATCGTGAATGTCCTGCCTTATGGGAAGCGATCCCTCGGTTTCCCAAGAATATCTTCCGATATGCACCTGAAGGATTTCTCTCTCCTCGAAACCGCACCGGAAAGCTGTGATTATGTGCTGTCCTCGGCTTATGATCTGCTGCCGGTCAATGCGATCACGCCGGAGGATAAAGAAGAGTTCGCCCTGACCATGAACGGGAAGAAAACCCATCTACGGCGCAACGATCTCCTCACCTTTGCCGAAACCGCCGGCATCCCTGGAAAAGCTACAGAAATGATGATCCGGAAAATACTCAATCACTTTCTCACATGGACAGGACTGTGCGAAGCCTCTCTCCATCCGCCTGACATGAAAAAGGCTCTGATCGATCTGATACAGGAGCGGGGCATCAGGATTGCCTGATGGAAAAGCCGCTTCGAAGATGTCTTCCTGCTGCGCCTGGCGGGCTGGCTCATCGGGCTGATCGTGCTGGCCGTCTGAGTGCGCTTCCTCTTCAAGTGCTGCATGCGGGTGCAGGAGGACAGGGTCCTCTGGAATCACCCGGACGGTACCCCGGGCTGCAGCGGACACTGGGTGCTCCGGCTCACCGCGGCCCTGATGACCTTCTTCCTCGCGGTGGTCCTGTACGGACTGATCCTGCCGCAGTGGACGCCGAAAACGCGCCCGGTCTGGGTCCCGGAGCTGCTGCCGGGACTGAAAGCCGAGACTTTCCTGAAATTCACAGTCGGGAATAACACCCGTGCGGGTGGCTCTCTGTTCCCGGGGTGGAAATGGTACATGGCGAGCAATCACGCCAAGGGCGGCTACCTGGATAACGGTGTGCTGAACCTCCTGCCCGATCGCTCACGTCCCCAGCAGCATCCGGTCGGAATCCAGGGCCTGGCCGGCGGCTTCCTTGAAGCGCTCCACGAGGTCCTTGACCTTCAGCTTCCGGCGCTTCTTGCCGCTGACGTCGTAGATGATCCGGCCGGCGTGCATCATGATGGTGCGGTTGCCCATGTCCAGGGCGGACTGCATGTTGTGGGTGATCATCAGGCAGGCCAGGTTGTTCTCGGTGACGATCTTCTCCGTCAGGGCCAGAACCTTTTCGGCGGTGGCGGGGTCCAGAGCGGCGGTGTGCTCGTCCAGCAGCAGCACCTGGGGCGGGTTGTAGGTGGCCATGAGGAGGGTCAGGGCCTGCCGCTGGCCGCCGGAGAGGAGACCCACCGGCTGCTTCATGCGGTCTTCCAGCCCCATACCCAGCAGGGCGAGGCGGTCCCGGAACTCCTGCTTGTCCCGGCGGGAGACCATGGACAGCCAGCCGCCCTTCCCGGCCGCCAGGGCCAGGTTGTCCTCGATGCTCATGTCCGGCGCGGTGCCCCGCATGGGGTCCTGGTACAGCCGGCCGATGAACTTGGCGCGCCTGTGCTCCGGCATCATGGTGATGTTCTCCGTGTCCAGCCAGATGGTGCCCGTGTCGGTGATGAAGCTGCCGCAGATGGCGTTGAACAGGGTGGATTTTCCCGCGCCGTTGGCGCCGATAATGGTGATGAAGTCGCCGTCCGCCACGTCCAGGGAGAGCTGGTCCAGGGCCAGCTTGGCGTCCGCCGTACCGGGGTTGAAGGTCTTCGAGATGCGGTCAACGGTCAGCATAGACGGAATCCCCCCTTCCCTTGTTGGCCTGATGACGGCGGTGGAGGAGCTTGCCCTTGGTGATCAGGAACGGCAGCGAGATGGCCAGCACCACGATGACGGCGGAGATGGCTTTCAGCATGAAGGCCGGCATATCGAGGCGCAGCGCCAGCATGTAGACCATGCGGAAGATAAAGGAGCCCACCACCGCCAGCAGGGCCCGGACCGCGATGGGACCGCGCCGGATGAAGACGCCGCCGATCAGCAGGGAGGCCAGGGCCACCGTCACCACGCCGGAGCCCATATTGATGTCGAAGGATTTCTGCTGCTGCGCCATCAGGCAGCCGGACAGGGCCGTGAAGCTGTTGGAGATGCACAGGCCCACCGTGGTGGTGAAGGCGGGGTTGATGGAGGAGGAGCGCACCATGTCCGGGTTGGAGCCCGTGGCCCGGATGGACAGGCCGATGCGGGTCCGCAGGAACAGGGCCAGGAACAGGATCACCAGCGCCACGGCGATCAGCGCCACCGCCAGCTTGTACTGCTGCGCGAAGGGGGTGCCCGACAGGAGATCCTTTGCCTCGGTGAACACTGTCTCAATGACCTGCTTCCGGCTGCTGTTGATGTTCAGCTGCGCTTTGTTGCCGCTGATGCCCATGTTGACGGAATACAGGGCCGTGTTCACCACAATGCCCGCCAGGAGGCTCTGGACGCCCAGCCGGGTCTGCAGCACCGCGGTGATCAGGCCCGACAGGGAGCCCGCGATCATGGCCGCCACGATGGAGAGCACCGACCAGACCCACAGCGGGATGCCGCTGTCCGGGAACCAGGTGGGCCCGCCGATGACGATTACCGCGCCCACCACCGCGCCCAGGGTGAAGCAGCCGTCGGTGGACAGGTCGCAGACGTTGAGCATGGAGTAGCTCAAAAACAGGGCCAGCACGGTGAGACCATAGATCAGGCCCAGCTCCAGGGCCGTCTGTCCCAGCCCCAGAAAATCCGCAAATGACTCAAACATGGTGTGCTCCAATCTCCGGCAAGGCGCCAAAACAGAAGGGAGAGGGGAAGGCGGACGCGCTTCCCCTCAGACCGGATCGCCGGGGGTTATTCCAGATCGCCGAAGCTCTCGGCGGTGACGATGGGCTGCACCCGGGTGCACAGGGGAGCGAAGGCTTCGGCGACGGTGTCATAGTCGAAGCCGATGGCGGCGCAGGTCTCGGTGTTCACCGTGGCGGTGCCGTTGTCGAAGGTGCGCACGGGGGTCACGGCGGGATCGGCGCCGTTCACCAGGATGTCGATGATCATGTCGCCGGTGACGCGGCCCAGGTTGGCGTAGTCCACGCCGTAGCCCAGGAAGGCGCCGTTCAGGGCGAAGGAGTCCGCGCCGGTGTAGTGGGGGATGCCCGCCTCGGCGATGGCCTCATAGATGGACAGCTCCGCCGCCATGACGGTGTTGTCGGTGGGGGTGAAGATGGCGTCCACGTGGTCGGCGATGGCCGCGTCCGCCGCCATGATGATCTCGGTCACGTTGGTGCCGGTGTACTCCTTGTAGGACACGCCGCGGGCCGCGAGGAATTCCTTGGCGGCCGCGATGGGGGCGGTGGAGGAATCCTGACCCAGGTCATAGAGCAGGCCGACGGTCTTGGCGTCCGGATCGGCGGCGAAGATCAGGTTCATGACGGCGGTGGTGTCCAGGTAGTCGGAGGTGCCGGTGAGGTTGGCGCCGGGGACCTCCAGGCTGTCCACGATGCCCGCGCCCACGGGATCGGAGACGGCGGCGAAGACCACGGGGGTGCCGCTGTCCTCGGTCATGGTCTGCATGGTGACGGCCACGGGGGTGGCGATGCCCACCATCAGGTCCACGTGGGAGGCTTCAAAGTCCGCCACGATCTGGTTCAGCAGGCCGAAATCCATGTTGCAGTTGTCGTACTTGATGACGAAGGTGATGCCGTTGGCGTCGCCGTATTCCTTCAGCTGCGCCTCGATGTTCTCGACGATCTGGTTCAGGGAGGCGTCGTCGACGAAGTTGCAGATGCCGACGGTGTAGGTCGTTTTGGCCTCGGCGGAGGCGACGGCGGACAGGGACAGGACCAGGGCCAGGGTCAGGAGGATCGCGGTGAGTTTCTTCATGGTGAGCCTTCCTTTCTGTGTTTGGATTGGGGAGTCATAAGGGTTGAAAAACGCCCCAACCGACTGGGTCTCAGTCGGCTGAGGCGGAATTTCCGTGGTGCCACTCAGCTTTCGTCCCCCCGGGGGGACGCGCTCTGCCGCATACACATGATATGCGCCGCCTTGATCACGGGCGCGGGATCCCGTTTTCCCCTACTGAGGCCGAAGCCCGTTCCGGGAAACCCTCCGGAGTCCATTCCCTCTTCCCGCACGCGCCGCCGTCTCACTGTCAGCGGCTCCCTTTGCCGTGCCGCGGAGGAGGTACTCGTCTCCGTCAGCGGTTTGCTATGAACTTGGCTGGATTATAGGCCCGCCGGGCGATCTTTGTCAAGCGCCGGGATTGTTTTTCTCCTGTTTTTATGCCCGGCCGACGGGGAAGGTCTCCGGATCCACCCCCAGGTCCCGGAGCATCTGCGGCACCTTTTCCATCTCGGAGGGATCGATGTCCGGCCACCGGGGATCCATTTCGGTGAGGGTATCCACCAGGATCTCGCTGACCAGAAAACGGGTGTACCACTTGTCGTCCGCGGGCACCACGTACCAGGGGCTGCGGGGCGTGCCGGTGGCGTTGACGGCGTCCTCGAAGGCCTCATCGTAGGCGTCCCAGGCGGCCCGTTCCTTCATGTCATCGGTGGAAAGCTTCCAGTGTTTCTCCGCCCGTTCCACCCGCTCCAGGAAGCGGGCTTTCTGCTCCTCCCGGCTCACGTTCAGGAAGATCTTCACCATCCGGTAGCCGTTCTCGAAAAGGTAGTCCTCCCAGTTTCGCAGCTGCGTGTAGCGGCGCTCGAAGAAATCCGGCGACAGGCAGCGGGCCGGCATTTTGTAGCCTTTCTCCATGTGGTGCACCCGCACCACCAGCACGTCCTCGTACTGGCTGCGGTTGAACACGCCGATGGAGCCCCGGGGCGGCAGGACGGCATTGATGCGCCACAGGTAATCGTGAGCCAGCTCTGTCTTGCTGGGGGACTTGAAGGAGTGAACCTCCAGGGCGGCGGGGTTCAGGTCGCTGAAGACCTTCTTGATCAGGGAGTCCTTGCCGGCGGCGTCCCGGGCCTGAATGGCGACTACCAGGCCTTCTCGGCCGGCGGCGTAGAGCCTCTCCTGAAGCTCCGCCACCCGGAGCAGGTTTTCCTCCGTGAGGCGCGTCAGCTCCTTCTTGCCGGCGGGCGCCCCCTCCGCGCCGGTGGGGAAGCCCTTCAGCCGAAGGGTTTTGCTGCCGTCGAAACGGTAATCCGCGAGTTCCATGGACGATCATCCTTTCCTTGACAGATTCGTCTGAAGAGAAAACTCAGGTCTGCCCGGACACGATGTTGTTGATCCAGGTGCCGCTGCGGACCATGATGTATCCCGCCGCGCACTTGATGAGGTCGGCGGCGGAGACCAGCACGTACATCCGCACGGGGCCCAGCCCGGTGAAGCGGCTCAGGCAGAAGGCCACGGGAATGGACACCACCCACACAAAGCCGCAGTCGAACAGGAAGGTGACCCAGGTCTTGCCGCCGGAGCGCAGGGTGAAGTACGAGGCGTTCAGGAAGGCGTGGATGGGCATGACGCAGGCCGAGACGCGGATCATGGCCGCGCCGAGGCTCCGGACATTCGGCTCCACGTTATACAGCAACGGGAAGAGCGGGCTCAGCAGGAACATGACCAGCCCCGCGCACGAGGCGCAAAAGACGGAGAAGGCGATGAGCTTCCGGTCCGTGTCCCGGGCCTCCTCCATGCGGCCCCGGCCCAGCAGCTGGCCCACAATGATGGCCACCGCGCTGCCCAGGGTGGTGAAGATGATCATGAACAGATTGCTGACGGTGGAGGAGATGCTCATGGCCGTCACCACGTTCACGCCCCGGGTGGAATAGCACTGGTTCAGGAAAGTGATGCCCACGGACCACAGGGCCTCGTTGGCCAGCAGGGGGAAGCCCCGGGAGAAGAACTGCCGGACCTGGACGGCGGGCACCCGCAGGGTCCGGTAGATCCGAACGGCCCAGGGACAGCGCTCCGGATTCGTATGGGTCCAGGTCAGCACGATGGCCGCCTCCACATACCGGGAGATCACCGTGGCGATGGCGGCGCCTTCCACCCCCAGGCGCGGGAAGCCCAGGTTGCCGAAGATCAGCAGCCAGTTGAACAGCAGGTTGGTGAGCACGGCGGCGATGCCGGCCCGCATGGGCAGCAGGGTCTCCGAGGTTTCCCGCAGGGTGGAGGTGTAGGCCTGCACCAGCATGAAGGGCGGCAGCCCCTGGAGCATGATCCGCAGGTACCGCAGGCCGTACCGCAGGGTCTGCCGGACCTCCTCCGGCGTGTTCTCCTCGCTGTCCAGATACAGGGAGATCAGCCGGTCCCCCATCAGGGTGAACAGGACCACCGCCCCCAGGGTGAGGAGGGCCCCCAGCCACAGCTTGTAGCGGAAGGTGGCGCGGACGCCCTCCGTGTCCCGCTGGCCGTGGTACTGGGCGGTGAAGATCCCCGCACCGCTGAGGCCGCCGAAGATGCACAGGCTGTACACGAAGAGCAGCTGGTTCACGATGGACACGCCGCTCATGGGGATCTTGCCCATCCGGCCCACCATGATGTTGTCCAGCAGGGACACAAAGTTGGTGATGCCGTTCTGGATCATGATGGGGACGGCCACCGACAGCACCATGGCGTAGAAGGCCCGGCTGCCGACGTATTTCTGTTTCAGACTTCTCAGTTCCATAATTCTTCAGTCCACCGATGGGGTGGCAATCACATCCACCTCGCTGCCGCAGCCGTTTTCCGGCGTCACTCGGTCCGCAGGGCCACCACGGGGTCCTTCCTCGCGGCGCTGCGGGAGGGAATGAAGCCGGCGAACACGCTCAGCAGGATGCTCAGGCCCACCAGGATGGCGGCGGTGCTCAGGGGCAGCCGGGCGGAGAGGTTCGGAATGCCCGTCAGGTGATGGATCACGGCGTTGATGGGGATGCACAGCAGCCACGTGACCCCCACGCCGATGAGGCCCGAGGCTGCGCCGATGAGGACGGTTTCCGCGTTGAACATGCTGGACACATTGCCCTTGGAGGCGCCGATGGCCCGCAGGATGCCGATCTCCTTGGTGCGCTCCTGCACGGAGATCAGGGTCACCACGCCGATCATGATGGAGGACACCACCAGGGAGATGGCCACGAAGGCGATGAGCACATAGGTGATGGCGTTGATGATGGTGGTCACCGACGAGATCATCAGGCCCACGTAATCCGTGTAGGTGATCTGGTGCGCCTCGTCCGCGGAGGCGTTGTAGGCCCGGATGGCGTCCTCGATGACGTCCTTGTTCTCGAAGGTGGCGGTGTAGATGCCGATGGCGGAGGGGGACGCGGCGTCCACGCAGCCCAGCTTCGCCAGGTTCTCCTCATAGGTGGCGTCCGAGAAGGTCAGCAGGAGGTCGTAGCAGGCGGCGCACCGGGCGTCGGTGTAGCCGGGCAGTTCCGCCTGCAGGGCGCCGGCCAGCTCCGCGTCGCTCATGCTCTCCAGCCGGGCCTGCACGCCGGCGGCGTACTGCTGCCGGACCTGCTCGGTGAGCATCATCTCGAACATGCTCTGGAGATCCGCCGGGTCCATGCCGTCGATGTAGGCGGTCAGGGCGGAGGCGTCCATGCCCATCCGGGCGGCGAGGCCGGAGGACAGCATGCTCCGGATGCCCTCCAGGGAGTAGCCGGCCATGGCCTGCCGCAGCATGCCCTCCAGGACCTCCTCGTCAGGGACGGAGGCGATGGCGATGTAGGCGGCGGCCTGGCCGGCCTCGTTCAGGGAGGCGATGTGTTCCCGGAAGGCGGCGGCCTTTTCCGCCTCGTTCATGGCGGCGGACCGGGTGGCGAAGGGCAGGCCGGTGAGCACGTCCGTCTCCGGGTGCTCCATCTGGGCCCGGACGGCGACGGACGCGCGGCCGGCCTCGATCAGGTGCTGCGTCAAGGCGCTGGTGTAGCCGATGTTGCCGGAGATCATGCCGGTGAGGGCGTCGGGGCTCTGGCGGATGATGCCGGTGACCCGCAGCCGCAGGCCGTTGTCGTAGAGGTAGCGCAGGCCGGCGTCGGTGTTCCGCAGGTCGGTGCAGACCCCGGCGTCCTCGTCCCACAGGTAGCAGTCCCCGGGGAGCACCGCCCGGAAGGTCATGCCGCAGATCTGCTCGTAGCTCCAGCTGCGCCGGTCGGCGCTGAGGGCCGTGCCGTTCCGGGCGGCGTTCAGCACCTCCAGCATCTCCTCGTCGGACATGAGGCCCAGGGCGTACACTGTGATGTCCGGCAGCTCGTTGTTCTCGTCCAGCACCAGCACCACCTCGTCGTAGCTGTTGGGCCAGCTTCCGTACACCAGGTCGTACTGCTTCTCCACCAGGCCGCTGATGAGCTTCCCGTTCTCGCCCGGCAGCATTTCCTCCCAGACGTGGTACCCGTTGGACATGCTGGAGGTCATGAGGGCGCCGATGCCGGAGCCGGAGCTCTGCTGCATCATGGCGGTCATGTCTGCGCCCATGTACTGGCTCATCATCTCCGCCATGAGCATCTGGGCGTCGGAGATCAGGATGGTGCCGTCGGGGTTCATCACATAGACCTGCAGATTCAGGTCATAGCTGTACTGAAGGCCGCTGACGGCCTCGTGCAGCGGGCTGTCCTCCTTCTCCGTCTCGGCCTCCAGGTAGACCTTGAAGGCCTTCAGGTCGTTCTCGGTGGTCTCCAGGCCGTTGACCGCGTTCAGCATCTGCTCGATCATGCCCTTGCTGTACACGGCGTCGTCCCCGTGGTCGCCCCCGGACACAGCGCTCTCCAGGAAGACGCTCATCAGGCTGCCGATGTCCACGGAGCTGGCCTCGATCCGCAGGGGATAGGAGGACAGGGTGTCCTCCTGCACGGAGCGGATGTACTGCGTCATGCCGTTGGACACGGCGTAGATCAGGGCGATGCCGATGATGCCGATGGACCCGGCGAAGCTGGTGAGGATGGTGCGGCCCCGCTTGGCGATCAGGTTCTTCAGGCTGAGGCCGAAGGCGGTGGCCAGCTTCATGGAGGGCTTTTTCTTTCTGCTTTGGGCGGCCTGCCGGTCCTTCTCCCGAAGGCCGCGGACCTCGCCGGAGGTCAGGGGCATGCTGTCCGAGAGGATGCGGCCGTCCAGCATCTTGATGATGCGGGTGGAATAGCGCTTGGCCAGCTTGGGATTGTGGGTCACCATGATGACCAGCCGGTCTGCGGAGATCTTTTCGAGGATCTCCATGACCTGCACGCTGGTCTCGGTGTCCAGGGCGCCGGTGGGCTCATCCGCCAGGATGATGTCCGGGTTGTTCACCAGGGCCCGGGCGATGGCCACCCGCTGCATCTGTCCGCCGGAGAGCTGGCTGGGCTTCTTCTTCAGCTGATCCCCCAGGCCCACCTCCCGCAGGGCGGCGGCGGCGCGCTTGCGGCGCTCATGCTTGCCCACGCCGGACAGGGTGAGAGCCAGTTCCACGTTTTGCAGCACGGACTGGTGGGGGATCAGGTTGTAGGTCTGGAACACGAAGCCCACGGAGTGGTTGCGGTAGGCGTCCCAGTCCCGGTCGTTGAAGGACTCGGTGGATTTTCCGTTGATGATCAGGTCGCCGGAGGTGTACTGGTCCAGGCCGCCGATCATGTTCAGCAGCGTGGTCTTGCCGCAGCCGGAGGGGCCGAGGATGGAGACGAACTCGTGGGGCCGGAACCGCAGGCTGATGCCCTTCAGCGCGTGCACCGTCCCGTCTCCGGCGGGATAATCCTTGACAATGCTCCGAAGTTCCAGCATGCGCCGAACCTCCCGTAAATCAGGTATCATCGGTGTCCCCGCGGACACGGAATCTCACGTACTTTATAGCAAATCCGGGATACCGTGTCAAGGTGGCGGCGGCGGGAGCGGGGCGTTCCGGCGGCCTTTTCCTGTTGCGGCCGGAGGGCCGTCCGAGTATAATGGGACAGGGACGCCCGGCGGATGCGCCGGCGGGGGAGGACGATTCGGATGAGACGTGTGGTAATCCTGCTGCTGCTGATTGGCCTGTGCGCCTCTGTCGGTGCCGAACACGGGATCACAGCGGAAGACCCGTTCATGCAGGCTGCCATCGACGAGGCGCTGGCCGGGGTCACCGCGGGTCACGGCGGGCCCTTTGGCGCGGTGATCGTGCGGGACGGGGTGATCATCGGCCGGGGGCACAACCGGGTCCTGGCGGAAAACGATCCCACCTGCCACGGGGAGATCTGCGCCATTCGTGACGCCTGCGCGGCCCTGGAGACGCATGATCTCGGCGGGTGCGTTCTTTACACCACCGGAGAGCCGTGCCCCATGTGCCTCTTTGCCTGCATGTGGGCGAACATCGACCGGATCTGCTATGGGTGCACCGTCGCGGACAACGCGCGGATCGGGTTCCGGGACGAGGCGATGGGCGAACTGCTGGCGGATCGCGAAGCGTTCTCGGACTACCTGATCTGCCTGGATCGCGAAGCCTGCCTGGAATTGTTCGGGCTGTACATGGAGACAGAGCATATGACGTACTGAAACGGCGGGGAGGAGATCCGATGCGCCTGTGGGACCTTTACGCGGCGGAGATTCCGGACTTTGTCGCCGCGGCCATGGAAACCCCGGAGATGCGGCGCCTGCGGCATGTCGGCATGAACTGCGGGTGTGAGTACACCGCTTTCCCGCTGTTTCGGGACCTGGCGGAATCCTACTCCCGGCTGGATCACAGCGTGGGGGTCGCCCTGATCGTGTGGCGGTTCACGGGGGAGCCTCGTCAGGCGCTGGCCGGCCTGTTCCATGACATCCGCACTCCCTGCTTCGCCCATGTGGTGGATTTCATGCTGGGGGACAGCCTGCGCCAGGAAGCCACGGAGGGCGGCACCGCGGCGGCCATTGCGGGCTCCGGCGGCATTCAGGCCATCCTCCGCCGGCTGGGCCTGACCACCGACGACGTGTCGGACTACCACCGGTATCCCGTCGCGGACAACGACAGCCCGCGCCTCTCCGCGGACCGCCTGGAATACACCCTGGGCAACCTGGTGAACTTCCGGCGCATCACCCGGGAGGAGGCCCGCCGGTGGATGGACGCCCTGGCGGTGCTGCGGGACGAGAACGGTCGGGAGGAGCTGGGTTTCCTGCGCCCGGAAGAGGCCCTCGCCTTCGCGGACGGCGCGCTGGAGATGGGCCGGATCTACGTCTCGGAGCCGGACCGCTTCGCCATGCAGGCGCTGGCGGAACTGCTGGCCGAAGCCCGGGACGCCGGGGCCATCGACGCAGAAGACCTGTGGCGGGACGAGCCCTTCCTGATCGACAAACTCTGCCGGGACACCCGCTTCCGCGCGGAATGGGCGCGCTTCCGGGGTTACAGGGAGATCGCCCACGGCCCGGGCGGATTGGTCGTTCGCGCCAAGAAACGGTTCATCGACCCCCTGGTGGCCGGACGCGGCCGGGTCAGCGAACTGGACCCGGGCTTCCGCGCCCGGGCGGAGGCGTTCCTGGCCGAATCCCAGGAGGAGCCGATGATTGGAGTTGTCTAAGGCTTACGCGGGATTGCGGGGGGACAGAGCCGGGAGCCGGTCATTTTTGGCGCTTGACAAATCCGTCAAATTGTGATAGTCTAATCAAGCTTCCGAAAGAAGCTATGGGCCCGTAGCTCAGCTGGATAGAGTGTTTGACTACGAATCAAAAGGTCGTGGGTTCGAATCCCGCCGGGCTCACCAAGAAAACCCCGCATTCCGCAAGGTTTGCGGGGTTTCTCTATGCCCGGAGATTTACCCTGTAATGCCATGAATTACCATGTTATGGTTCACCCTAAGGTTTACCCTTCTTCTTCTTCCTTCTCGACTTCAGGAAGTCCGGTCAACGCCAACAGGATCGCGCACACGAAACCGAAACCGCCCGCGGAAAGCGCGGCAATCCAGTTCACGTCACCGAGGACAACCGCACCCGTGCCGATGTACGCAAGGGCCGCTTCCGCGAACGTGCGCACGGCGCGAATCAGGGCGGCTTTCAGCCACTTCACAAACACACCAATTCCCCCTTATCGTTGCTCCAGCTGGTCCAGGCGGTGATGGGCGGACTTGCAACTGCTTTCCACCGCGCTGACCCGCTCAGACAAGCCGTTGACCCGTTCACGGGTCGAACGCATTTCCACCCGGATGTCTTCCACGCCCGACGCGATGCCGTCCAGTTTGGTCTCAACCCGTGCCGTTCCTGCCGCGTCCTGCCGGGTATCCTTCCGGGATGACAGCAACAGGCCCACCACACTGACAATCACCGCACCAAGCGCAATCAAGGTCCCTGTTTCCATAGTAATCACTCCCTCACCGCTTCCGCAAGCGGGCAAATGTCCAAGATTCGGCGGTATTGCTCATAGGTTACGCCATCAATCGTCACCCTGAAGGTTTCCGGCTCCACCTGTTCCGGCGGGGCCTCCACCGCGCCCAGGGCCTCATCGATCGCCGCCCATGTCAGCGGCCCGACGATGCCGTCCGCTTTCAGGCCGTGATCCCGCTGGAAGTCCTTGACCGCGGTTTCCGTTTTCGCGCCGAATACGCCGTCGGCCACGCCGCATTGATACCCAAGGTCGGTCAACTGCCTTTGCAGTTCCCGCACGTTGTCCCCGCGGCTTCCCTTCCGCAGAATGGGCTTGACGGTCTCCACCGGGATCTCCTCCTCCGAATACAACCCCGCAGGGATTGCGTAATGCGTCCACCCGGACATACCGACAGAGCGTACATTGACAGAGCAGTCCACCACCACGCCGCCGCCCAGGTGCATCCCGGTATGCTCCATCTTGCCGTTCTTCTGCCTGAAGACGCAACAGACGCAGTCCGGCATTTCCGACACAGGCCCGCGCCGCACCCAGTTCGCCGCCGTGTTGTATTGGCTTGTGGCTCCCTGCCCGGTGATGTCAAGATCAACCTGGCGCACCAACCACGCAGTAAAGCCCCTGCAATCGTACATCCTGACGCCCACGCCCCACTTGCAATCGGCGCAGGATTTCCCATTCAACGCGGGACACTTGCTTGTGATCGTCGGATGATCCGCCCTTGCCCGGCGTTTCCGGTTGGCGGGGGTGCATTGCTCACCCCACGCCCCGAAAACATACGGCCAATCAAGGCAGGCCAGGGCCAATTGACGGATGCAGTCGGGCTTCGGGACGCCCTCTGCAATCATCTGCTCCCGCAGGATGTCCACCTGTTCAAGGTTGTTCACGCCCGTCCCCCTTCCTGCACCCGTCATCGTCGGGCGGGTGTCTTTTGTTGTGTTCCGATTCCAGCACGTTCGCGCCCATGACAAGCATGATCCCGACAACCGCAACGGCAATCAGTGCAATGATCATCATGCTGTCACCCCCTTATCAGGCTTCGGCGGCTTCCTCCACGGGCCACTCCCACTTCTTGTGCTCCAGCGGACCGTTTTCGACCGTCCCCCAGTCGATATAGTCCTTGTCATTCCCGGCCTCATTGGTCGCCGCGGAGGCGCAATACAGATGATACTGCCGCTCCATTTCAGCCCGTGTTCCGTAGCGATTGTTGGGGTTCTGCGGCTGACCATTCTTGATGCTCTTCCTCTGTGCGTAGTAGGTGTAGTTATCCATGGTTTTGCTCCTTTCTGCCTTTCGGCTGTCCACTTAGTGTGTCCAATAGGTGACGGAGATGTCTCCGCTGTCTGACCAGACGGAGTTGTACCCCGCACGGGATACCTGAGAGGATGAACCGATGTACGCCTCATAAGACGCATCGGTTTCTCCGGGCATGACCGCAAGCGTTTCATCGTCCCCGGTTGTGTCCATAACCGAAATACGGACATAGACCGCGCCGGACGGCACATCAACCGTGTTTCTGCCCGTTGCCTGTTTCCATGTGCTCAGAAGCGTTTTGCTGGCGTCATACCACGCGCACCGGGGATTTGTTCCGGGGGTGGTGATGCCGAAATAGGTGATTTTGGACAGGCCAGAAACTTTGATATACGGCGAAATGCTCCACCCCGTTGTAGATGCCTGTTCCTCGCCTGACGAATTGATGAAATACCCCGTTTTGCGGGTTGCGCGGTCATACAGGTTCCGCCCCGCAACGGTGATGGTCCCCGATCCTGTGACGGAGATGTTCCCCGCCACGTCGGTCTCGAACACCGCCACGCCGCCGGAGGCTGTCGCCGTGTGCGGCTGTGCCTCAATCATGCGATGCCGCTCCATCATGTCCATGAGGTCACCACCCCATAGACACCATCCGCAATGCTGATTTCGTAAATCCTGCTTGCCTCAACCCCGGTCCACCAAGACGGCATTTTCACCGTGTTGGGCAGGGTCAGGACGGTCTGCGTTGTGCCGCTCTCAAACCGCACACCGCACACGCCCTTTGCGCACGGCGTAAAATTCAGCGTGTCGCACTGTCCGCAGATGTACATGGTATCCGCGTCGGCGTTGATAACCGGGTCTGTGCCGCTGACCCGCCTGTCATTGGTGATCTCTTCCAGCGCAATGTCGATCACAATAGGCGTATCCCCGGTATAGAAGGAACTTGAGACGAAGCACATGACCGCAAAATACGTCCCGCTGAAAATGAAATCAACCGTGTTGCGTCCAAGCTTCAGGATGATTGGCCTGTTCGACAGCGTGGTGTTGGCTTCGTTCTTCGGGTAAATGGTGAACGAATTATCAGACTCACTGCCAAACGCGCCGGATACGATCCGCGCCGTCAGCCTGTACCGCTGTCCCGCTTTCAGCTTCAGCGTTGCCTCCGCGCACCATGTGGCATAGTTCGCGCCCGTGCTGGAATAGTTCGCCCCGTGCATTTTCGGCATAAGCGAGAAATCGCTGTTGCTGGAATGCGCGGAAGTCCGGCTGAACGTGTACCGCTGACCCGCACGGGTCACGGTGCAGTTGCGGTTGGTCGCGTTGCCGTCCGTGCCGTCAAACGGCACATTGCCCGTGATGGTCTCCATCACGGTTTCACAGGCGGCGTTGACATTGCCCCGCGCCTGCAACTGCTGTGCCGCGGTCAGGGACTGTTCCGTGAAGTGTACCGCCGCGCTGTCCTGCACGTCGTAGGTGGTCCCGCCCACCGTGATCTTGTCAAGGTAACTCAAAGCTTATTCACCTCCTGTTGTGATCGTCAAGGTCGTGCCACTTACGCTGACCGCGGCGGATACCGCCGTCCCCTTTGTCCATGCGCCATCATTGCCGACTATCAGCTGGTCCCCCGCGTCCCCCGCCGTCGCCGCCGGAAGCACGGTCTTTTTGGCGAGAGCCAATGCCGCGCCCAAGGTCTGGATGTCCATCACTTCACCCCCTTCACGAAACAATCAGGGTGGTCCCGCTGACCGTCACATTTGCCGCGCCGATGTTCGCCCGCGCCTGGGCCTGTTCCGCGGCTGTCTGGCCCGTCTGCGCCGCGTAGCTGACAACCGCCGATGCCTGTGCAAGAGCAGATTGCGCGTCCGCCGCCGCCTCGCTTGCCGCCTGTATCAGCGTGGACAGGTCCGGGACCGCGTTGCCGGGGTCATAGGTCGGATTCGATTTCGACTGCGTCACGCTCCCCGCGGCGGCATAGATGCAGGTTTTGTCCGTGGTGTCATTCGCCGTCACCGTGTAGAAGATCGTCAGCAGGAATCGCCCCGGCACACCGTAACAGGCCTGCGGAAGCGTCAGCTCCGCGCACCCGTCCGAGATTGTGCCGTTCTCCAATTCCAACGCCTGACCGGATGCGTTCAGGAAGTACGCAGATACCGATCCGCCGCTCAGTGTGACAGGCTCCCCGCCGTCCACCACCGCAACCCGGAAGGTGTGCGCCAGGGCTTCCCCGGTGAACTCTGACCCGCGAAGCTGATCGATCTGCACCGGGCGGGAAATGTCCGTTATGCGCTCGATGGTAATCAAGGCTTATCATCCCCCTCGCGTTTTGCCGCGGCGTAAGCCTCCCGCAATGCCGCCCGGAGGGCCGCCATCTGCTCGACCGCCGCCCCGCTGACCTGCATCCTGTCGGTGATGTCATACGCCCGTTGAATGGACTCCTGTGCTGTCATGGTAGCCCCTCCTCAAGTGTGGAAATAATAGTAATTGGTTGCGCCGCCGGGGATGCTGACAGAAAACTTGTAGTAGGTTGAATATGCGCCGTCTTTTGAAACCGCCGCAGATGTCACCGCCGTTGCACCTGCAATGAACGTATCCACCGCCGATTGCCCAGCCCGTGCGCTCATGTAGCTTGTTGACGATACGCTTGCGCTGACGCTGACATTGATTGTGCCATACCCGTCCTTGTTTGCCGGAACGAGGTACTGCCCATTTGAATAGAACGTATCATCCTGAAGGTTAATAGCTGGGATTACCACAGACGAGAACCCGGCATATCCATTTGGCGGTGTCATCTGGTGTGCAGTTGTTGTGATGGTGGCGGTGTCTGGATAAAGCACGCCCGCGATGTTGGCGGTGACGCTCTTGCTGTTGTTGGTTTTTGTTACGGGCGGGTCTGCGAGGTCATCGCCGATGACAATGGACAGGGGGATTGTTACATTGCTTCCGCTTGCCGTGATCGTGCCGGATGTCAGCTTGTCCGCGCTGATAACATCGTACAGGCTTAGCATGGCGGTTTCCCCGGCGGTGTATCCCGCATTGTATGCCCCTGTCGCGCTGATCGATATGCCGCTGATACCCGCAACCGTGACCGGGTATGAATTGAGCGTGGAATCGTAACTGCCGATGGTCAGCGGAATTGCGATTGTGCTTGAACCTGTGCTGTTGTCATCGTAAACAATGTTTGCGTTGACCGTGTAAACCTTTGACCCAACATTGACTGTGCCTCCGCTCTGGGTCAATGTCCTTACTGAGCGAATAGCGGAGGCCCGGTTAAAAGACCCTGCGTCCGTCCATGTTGTATCCCCGTACCGCTTGATCTGAAGCTTGTACGTTGTGCCGGAATCAAGCACAATCTGCGCGTCTGCAATGCCGTCTTCGATGTCCGCGCCGTTGACCGTCAAAGACCCGCAGGAAACATCCGCCTGTGAAGCGTCCAACGTGCCGCCCGCCATTGTCAGCGTATCCGCAACTGACAGATCGCCCGTTGTGATGTCCCCCGCGCCGATTGTCCCGGAACCAACATCAATCGCGCTGATTGTCCCCGCCGCAAGGTCTGACGCGGTAATCATCCCGTTGACCACCAGGTCGCCGCCCGTGATGGTTACGTTCCCGCACTCCACGGAAAGCTGTGTCGCAACGTCCCCTTTGCTGACCTTCAGCGTAATGGCCTCCGAGTTTTGCGAAACCTTCGTGAAAAGGCCCGTGACCTCTACCACATCCGTCCCTGTCCAGGGGCCGGACGCGTGGGCGGATGTGAATTGGTATAGCTTTGTCACGCCGTTCTCTTTGTGCGTGACGTAGGTGTCCTTTGCGTATGCCGTGTGATCATTGAACTCCCCGGCGGATACGCCAGTAACAAGGGAATTGACTTCATCCGCGGCTTGTGTGACCCTGCTATACAGGTTGGACGGGTTGGAATCCGTGAACACCGGGAAGCCGTTTCCGTCCACCACCAACCGCCCGTCCGCGCCAAGCTGACAACCCGCGCCCGCCACCAACCCCGTGATGTTCGTGGCGGATACGTTGAGGCTTGCCCAGGCGTCCAGCAGGCTGTTCGAAAGCAAGCCGTCCTGATAGGCCCTTTGGTAGGCTTCCAGCGCAATTTCGTTATCGGTGTACGCAATCTGTGTGTTAAAGACCTTGATCTCGTTCGACGAATTGTCATCTCCGCCGTTCCGGTAGCTTCCCCCGGTCGCCGCAAGGTTCGTTTCCCGGTTGATGTAGACGATATTCGGGATATAGGTCCCGATGGTCGGGCGCGTCGCCGTGGGGTCCAACAGGTCTACTTCCAAATCGTCCACGTCCAAAACCAGAATCTGCCCGATGGGCTGAATCCTGACCTGCACCTTGTCATGGATGCGGATGCCCTGATCCGCGTATCCCATGCGCTTCAGGTCCCGGACGATGCACTCCACCGTCACTTTGGGCTTGTTGGTGGTTTTCAGGTATTCCCAGGACTTCTCCAACAGCAGGTCCGCGTCGTGGATGTTGCCGTTCTGATAGTACCCGAATCGGTTTCTTCCGTTCCTGCCGTAAAGGCTCTTTGCCGTCGGGTCCTCAACGTACGTTTGATCCGCGGGCTTTGCCGGGTGATCCTCCGTGGCCTCCCACACCGCGGACGCGAAGGTCAGCGGGGCATCGCTCTCTGACGATGGGTCCACGCCGCCCAGACCGTAAACCGCGGTCAGGACGTCGCTGTCATCAATGGTCACGTCCATTTCGTCCCCGTTGCCGTTGATGTCAATCGTCACCCCGCGCCACACGCCCACCGCCGGGGCGATGTCCAGATATCGCCCGGTGATCCCCGTGGCGTCAAACGTCACCCGCGGCGTGATCCACACGTTCCAGTTTTGCTCAATACTGCGGACATTCTGCCACACGTTGCCCTTGTCAATATCCACGGAAGAAACATTGTCCGCCGTGCTGTTGCCGACTTCCCAGATTGTGCCGTCCAGCAGGGTCTCCAGGGCCTCCGCCGCCGTTTCGTCTGTCACGTCCGCGCCCAGATAAAACTCATCCGTCAGTTCCGAAATGGCGATATGCTCCGCGGTCACTTCCTGATAATGGTCCGGCTCGTAGGTCTTTACCTTGCGGATTTCAAACGGTTGCAGGATTCCGGTTTCGTCCACGAATCCAACCCGCATCCCCCGCTCAATCTTCTTGTCTGCCACAAAGGGGAAGTCCGCGGAGAAGGTCATGCCCTTGACGGACCATGTAGCCGTCTCCGCGTCATCCCGGACAAAAAGGCGGTTGTCTGCCGCATCGAAAAAGATGAACTGCATTATAACCACCTCTCCCGCCAGTAGACCATCCCGCTCCCGGTGATGGTCATCCACCCGGTCCGGGGCAGGATGAAAGCGGACGCGAACGTGAATTGATCCATACAGGACACGCCGTTCACCGCCGCCGTCTGCCGTTCAAGGTCAATCACCAAATCCCCCGCCGGAACGCTGGTAAAGGTCATGGTGTCGGTCCCGTCTGAGTAAATCCGTTGCGCCGCCGCGCTCAGGGTGTCCTCGATCCGCATCACAGGCTCCGCGCTTCCGTTCACAAAAAACGCGGTGCTTCCGCATTCCGCGCTTTTCTCCGTCACATCGTACCAGAATGGATCGAAACAGGTAAACGTGAAAACCAGGTTGCTTTCAAACCATTGGCGGGCGGAAGGGCCGGGAAGCTGTGTGCATACCGCCATCAGGTACTTCCCGGCTTTGGTCGGCAGTTCAAGCCTTTTCGGTTGCGGACTGTACGCCCACCGCAAAAGGGCCTCGATTTGCTGATACCGCTCCATCATGTCCCGCGTCAGCAAGGCAAAGGAAATGGTGATCGTCCTTTCGCCCAGGTGGTTCCGCACAAAGTCGGTTCCGGGCCTGATGGGTCTGTCCCGCGTTTTCGGCGTGATCTGCACCCCGCTGTCCACGATGTCCACCACGCGCACCGGGGCCGCGGCTTCCATCGCTTCACCGCCATAGTAAATCATCCGCGCCATCCGCTCCTTTCCAATGCCCTGTAATCGTTCGCCTGCCTGCCCGAGATGATCCGCCCAACCACACGCCCGTCCAGGTACACATCGCCGCCCATGTCCGGCGCGCTTCCCCAGATTGCGCCCGCGATGCCGTCAAGCCCCGGCCTGTTCTCCCGGTTGCGGTACAGTTCCGCTTCCGCCGCCGTCAGCACGGATTCGCCCTTGTGCAGTTCCGCAAGGTATCCGTCATATGGGACATAATCCAGGCCGCTCGCGAGTTTCGGAATGAAAATGGTCCCGGTGGAATTCAGGCTTCCGCGTCCGGCTCCGCCGATGGTGAAAGTCGCCCCGGAGGCTGACCCCCATTGGTCTGAATTGAATTCGGGGTAGATCCCGTATTTGCTCAGACGGGAAAGCGTGTTTTCAATGCTCTGCACCTGCACCTTCAGGCTTGCATCGCCCGTTTTCAGCGCATCCAACACGCCTTGCATGGAATGATCCGTGTTCGCAAACGCAAGGCCGTATTGGTCCAGTTCCGCGATGTAATCGGTCGCTGTCTTGACAAGCGTCTGCCATTCATCGTCAATGGCAAGCTGTGTCTGCGTCAACTCATCGACGAAGCCTTCCCGCGCTTTCTGCACCTTATCAAAGGTTTCGTTCAGTTGCGCAACGGTGAACCCCTGCGCCAGTTTCCATCCGCCGCTGTCCGACTTGTCCAGCAGGGCGTCAAGATAATCATAGGATTCCTGCGAACCGTCCGCCAGGGTCGCAAGCAAAGCGGGGCTGATGCCGAATTCCCGCGCCGCCTCAAGCATATCCTGGTATTCGGTCATGAAATCCAGCTGACTTTGCAACCCGGCAATCATGCCGCCTGCCGTGGGCGCGTCACCGCTCGCAAGCTGAATCAGTTCCGCGTCGCTCTTCTTGCCCTTCTTCTTGTTCTTGTTCTCTTCCCGCAATTCTTCCAGCTTTTGCGCCTGCTTCTGGGCTTTCGTGGCCTGCGTTTCAAGCTGGTTAAAGCCTTTGATAACGCCCTTGACGGTGGATTCAACGCCGGACCGGACCACGTTGTAATATTCCTCCATCGCGTCAATGGATTCTTTGATGTGCGTAACAGTTTCTTTGATCTTGTCGGTCACGCCGGAATAATCTTTTTTCATCCATTCCAGCGCGATTCTTTCTTCCTCCGAAAGTTCCCCGTATGAGCAGGTTGAGAAAATCCACAAGTACCTGCTGGCCTTCAACCAGATCGTCTACGACATGAAAGATCAGCGCATGATCACCATCTACGACGCCGGTTTCGTCACACCGGAGAAGCAGTACCTGACGGTCGGGATCAACGGCCTGGTTGAGGGGGCACAAGCCCTCGGCATTGACATCAGTGACAATGACCAGTACGCGGCTTACGTGAACGCCGTCATGGAGCCGATCTACGAATCCAATAAAGCCGCCCGGACGGAATCGGTCATGTTCAACACGGAGATGGTTCCTGCGGAGAACCTTGGTGTCAAGTTCGCCAAGTGGGACAAAAAGGACGGTTACCACGTCCCCCGCAATTGCTACAACTCATACTTTTATGTCGTG
>JBGVCH010000087.1:0-46228 GCA_045226335.1 Christensenellales bacterium
TGCCTGCTTTGAAGCCGGGCACCCCGTGCCGGACGGGAACTCCTTCAAGGGCACCCAGGCTGCCCTGGATCTGGTCTCCGGCCTGACCAACAGGGACACGGTGCTCTTCCTTCTCTCCGGAGGCGGCAGCGCGCTGTTTGAAAAGCCGCTGATCCCCGCGGCGGAACTGCAGAACATCACCGGCCAGCTGCTGGCCTGCGGGGCGGACATCGTGGAGATCAACACCATCCGCAAACGGCTGAGCGCCGTGAAGGGAGGCCGTTTTGCCCAGTTCTGCGCCCCGGCCCGGGTGGAGGCGGTGATCCTCTCCGACATTCTGGGCGACCCGCTGGACATGATCGCCTCCGGCCCCGCCTGCCCCGACACAGCCACCTCCGCGGACGCGCACCGCATCCAGGAGAAGTACGGGCTGAAGATGTCGCCGGAAGCCCTGGCGCTGCTGGACCGGGAGACGCCCAAAGCGCTGGAGAACGTCCGCACTCAGATCAACGGCAGTGTCCGGGAGCTCTGCGCGGCCGCCGGAAAATCCTGTGCCGCGCTGGGCTACGAGCCGGTTTTCCTGACGGACCAGCTGTGCTGCCAGGCCCGGGAGGCGGGCAGTTTCCTGGCGTCGATCCTCAAGACCCACGCAGCGGACAAAAAGCCGCTGGCCTTCATCGCGGGCGGTGAAACCGTCGTGAAGCTCACGGGCCACGGTCTGGGGGGCCGCAACCAGGAGATTGCTCTTGCTGCCGCCGCAGGCATCGCGGGCATGACCGGCGCCGCCGTGTTCTCCGTGGGCAGCGACGGCACGGACGGCCCCACGGACGCCGCGGGCGGCTACGCCGACGGGGACACCTGCGCGGAACTGCTGGCGGCGGGCCTTATGGTGGACGCGGTGCTGCGGGACAATGACGCGTACCACGCGCTGCAGAAGACCGGCGGCCTGATCGTCACCGGTCCGACGGGCACCAACGTGAACGATGTGGCGGTGGCGCTGCTTCGGGCCTGATAAATTGACAAATAACACGAAATCGCTATTTACGGAACGCCCAATCTCGTGTATAATGGTCCCACATGGCAAGTCTGTCCGGAATTCAACCGTTTTGGACAGGAACGTGAAAAGTGAAGGAGGGAACCCTCATGGCGCTCGACTACCGGAAATGCGCCGAGGAGATCGCGGCCAACATCGGCGGCGGCTCCAACGTCATCAGCGCGGCGCACTGCGCAACCCGCCTGCGCCTGGTCATCGCCGACAACAGCAAGCTCAACAAGCAGGCGCTTGAAGAGGTTGACGGCGTAAAAGGCATGTTCGAATCCAACGGTCAGCTTCAGCTGATCATCGGAACGGGCACGGTCAACAAGGTCTACGACGAATTCCTGGCGGTCACCGGCGCGTCCGCCGCTTCCAAGGACGACGTGAAGGCCGCCGCGGCCTCCAAGATGCCCTGGTGGAAGAAGATCCTCAAGGTTCCCGGCGATATCTTCGTGCCCATCCTGCCCGCCATCGTGGCTTCGGGCCTGATGATGGGCCTGGTGGAAGCCATCCCGAGGTTTGCCCCCGGCTTCGCGAGCACGGGCTGGTTCTCCTTCCTGGACCTGGTGGCCAACACCGCCTTCGCCCTGCTGCCCGTGCTGGTGGCCATCTCCGCGGCCCGGGTCTTCGGCGGCAACATCTTCCTGGGCGCCGTCATCGGCCTGATGCTGGTGCACCCCGCCCTGCTGAACGCCTGGAACGCCGGCAAAGTGAATGAGGTTGCGCTGAAATTCAACGAACCGATCCCGATCGAATACGTACAGGACGCACTGAACGCAGATAAGCTCAAGGTCAAAGTAGACGGGAAGGAGTATTACGTCGACGGTCTTACGGATGCGGAAAAAGCCAAACTGCCTGATGGCGGCGTCGATGCGTATCTCCTGATGCTTGATACCATTGACGGAACCGAGGCTGACGGCAAGATCGCGCCTGAACTGCTGAATAACCTCCCCACCGTACCTCGCGAAAAAGAAAGCATCAGCCTGTCCTACAGCGTGTGGGATCATATCAACTCTGACACGAATCCAGAGCGCCAGGTCGGCCAGAACGGGATTGAGATCCAGAAGTGGAGCCTGATCGGCAACATCGGCATCGCGCAACAGGGCTATCAGGGCCACGTGATCCCGGTCATCCTGGCCGTGTGGTTCATGTGCCTGATCGAGAAGTGGCTGCACAAGCATGTGCCGGAGATGATCGACCTCTTCGTGACGCCTCTGTGCACCGTGCTGCTGACGGCATTCGCGGCCTTCCTCATCATCGGCCCGATCTTCGCCGTTCTGGAGAACTGGGTGCTTGATGGCGCCAGACTGCTGGTCAAGACCAAGATCGGCTCCACCATCATGGGCGCCATCTACCCCTGGACCGTGGTCATGGGCCTGCACCACATGTTCAACGTCATTGAGGCCGGCATGATCGCGTCCACCGGCGTCAACACCTGGATGCCCATCGCCTCCGCGGCCAACTTCGCGCAGTTCGGCGCCTGCTTGGCGGTGGCCCTGAAGGTGAAGAACCAGAAGACCAAGTCGGTGGCCCTGCCCTCCTCCCTCTCCGCGTCCCTGGGCATCACCGAGCCTGCCATCTTCGGTATCAACTTCCGTTTCATGAAGCCCTTCATCTGCGGCATGATCGGCGGCGCGGCCGGCTCCCTGTTCGCCACCTTCCTGACGGGCAGCAACGCGGCGGGTGAGACCGTGGCCTTCGGCGCCACCACCTACGGCGTGACCGGCATCCCCGGCATTCCCGCGGTGAACAATACCCTGATGTACATCGTGGAACTGATCATCGCGGCGGGCGTTGCCTTCGCGCTGACCACCATCATCTGGAAGGAAGAGACCCCCGCGGCGGCCACCACCGGCGGCGGCTCCGTCCCGCTCCAGGAGACGAAAGCCCCCGAAGTCCCCACTGTCAGCGTCATCCGCTGCGCCGCGGGCAAGGTCCTGCAGCCCGTGAAGGGCAACGTCATCGCCCGTGAGCTGATCCCGGACGAGACCTTTGCCTCCGGCGTCCTGGGCGACGGCGTGGGCATCGAGCCCACGGACGAGCTGGTGGTCTCCCCCTTCGACGGCACCATCTCCTCCGTGGCGGAGAGCCAGCACGCCGTGGGCATCGAGTCCAACGGCATGGAGATGCTGATCCACGTGGGCGTGGACACCGTGAACATGAAGGGCGACGGCTTCACCTGCCTGGTGAAGGAAGGCGACGAGGTCAAGGCCGGCCAGCCGCTGATCCGCTTCGACCGCGCCAAGATCAAGGCCGCCGGCTACAGCGACACCGTGGCCGTGCTGCTGACCAATTCCGAGGATCTGGAAGGCGTCGAGTGCGGCGCGCAGTGACATCAGAATGATCCGCCACGGCGGAATCGATAAGGAGGAACATCCATGAAAGAATTCGAGTACACCATCACCGATCCCGTGGGCATCCATGCCCGTCCTGCCGGCGTCCTGGTCAAGGAGATCAAGAAGTACACCTCCACCGTCACCGTGGCCAAGGGTGAAAAGTCCGTCAACGCGCTGAAGCTCATGGCCCTGATGGGCATGGGCATCAAGCAGGGCGACACCGTGAAGGTCACCGTGGAAGGCCCCGACGAGGACACCGCCGCCGCCGCCATCGAGGCGTTCTTCAAGGCGAACCTGTAACCCGCAATCCGCAGACGGCTGCCCGTGGGACAGCCGTCTGTTTTCTGCACCAGACAGACGGGAGGAAACAGTCATGATTCTGATTCAGGGCAAAGGGGTCTCCACCGGCGTGGCGCTGGGCCCCCTGTACTTCTATCAGCGCGCCAAGAGCACCATCCGCCGCTACGAGGTGGAGGATCCCGACGCGGAGTGGCAGCGCTTCAAGGACGCCCAGGCCAAAGCCATCGAGCAGCTGGGCGAGCTGGCCGAAAAGGCCCGGGCGGAGGCCGGCGACGAGGCCGCCCTGCTCTTCGAGACCCATCAGATGATGGCGGAGGACATGGAATACGAGGAGGCCATCCAAGCTGCCATCCAGGATACGAAGCTGAACGCGGAGGCCGCCGTGACGGACACCGCCGCGCAGTTCGCCGAGATGTTCGCCTCCATGGAGGACGCCTACTTCCAGGCCCGGGCGGCGGACGTGAAGGACGTGTCGGGCCGCATCATCGCCGCGCTGACCGGCGTGGCCCAGGGCGGCATCGACTCCCCCGTGCCGGTGATCCTGGCCGCGGACGACCTGGCCCCCAGCGAGACGGTGCAGCTGGACAAGTCGAAGATCCTCGGCTTTGTCACCGAGGGCGGCTCCGGCTCCAGCCACACGGCCATCCTGGCCCGCACCATGGGCATCCCCGCCATCATCGGCGTGGGGAACCAGCTGAAGCCCGAGTATGAGGGCCGTGAGGTCATCATCGACGGCAGCACCGGCAGCATCGTCATCGACGCGGACGCGGAAACCCGCGCCAAGCTCCTGAACAAGATGGAGGAGCAGCGGAAGATGCGGGAGATGCTGGAAAAGCTCAAGGGCCTGCCCAACGAAACCCTGGACGGCCAAAGCATCCGAGTCTACTGCAACATCGGCTCGCCGGACGACGTGCCGGCGGTGCTGGCCAATGACGCCGGCGGCGTCGGCCTGTTCCGCTCCGAGTTCCTCTACCTCAACTGCGACGACTATCCCTCCGAGGACTATCAGTTCGAGGCCTACAAGAAGGCCCTGAGCGACATGGGCGGCCGCGAGGTGGTCATCCGCACCCTGGACATCGGCGCGGACAAGCAGATCGGCTATTTCGACCTGCCCAAGGAGGAGAACCCCGCCCTGGGCAACCGCGCCCTGCGCATCTGCCTCAACCGGCCCGAGATCTTCCGCACCCAGCTCCGGGCGCTGTTCCGCGCCTCCGTGTACGGCAAGCTGGGCATCATGTTCCCCATGGTCACCAGCGTGTGGGAGGTCAAGGAAGCCAAGAAGATGTGCGACCAGGTCCGGAAGGAGCTGACCGCGGAGGGCATCCCCTTCTCCGAGGACGTGGAGATCGGCATCATGATCGAGACCCCCGCCGCGGTGCTGATGAGCGACCGGCTGGCCCGGGAGGTGGATTTCTTCTCCTGCGGCACCAACGACCTGACCCAGTACACCCTGGCCTGCGACCGGCAGAACGCCGATCTGGGCCGCTTCTACAACCCGCATCACCCGGCTGTCCTGCGGGCCCTGAAGATGGTCTGCGACAATGCCCACAAGCACGGCCGCTGGGTGGGCATCTGCGGCGAGCTGGGCGCGGACCTCGCGCTGACGGAGACCTTCCTCTCCATCGGCATCGACGAGCTGTCCGTGTCTCCGCGGTCCGTCCTGCCTCTGCGGCAGAAGATCCGGGAGACGGACGTTTCGAAGGTCCGGGAAAAGCTGCTGAGCGACCTGCTCAGCGACGAGAACGACATCTGAGCAGCCGCAAACCCATGCCCGCCCGGATCTCGTGTCCGGGCGGGCGAAGCATTGGACGGGAAAGGCGATGACGGCCATGGAGGCGAGGTGGCGGATCCGGTGCACCGGCCGGGTACAGCACGTGGGGTTCCGCTACACGGCCATGTACTTGGCCAAAGCGCTGTACCTCACCGGCTGGGTGGAGAACCTCGCCGACGGCAGCGTGCTCCTGGAGGCCCAGGGCGGCACGGCGCAGCTGAGGAAATTCCTGATCCGGCTGAAAAGCCAGCCGCATCTGCACATCGAAAAGGCGGAGATCACCGTTCTGCCCCCGGAACCGTGGGAGCGGGGCTTCCGGGTGAAGACCGGGCGCGGCGAAGAGTGACGGAAGACAAAGCCCGGCTCCGATGCGCAGATCAACACGCCCAAGCGAACAGAAAGGAAAAATCATGAAAAAGACACGGAAATGGATCGCAGCGATCCTGGCCCTCTGCCTGCTGGGCCTGACGATATCGGCCGCGGCGGACACGCTGAAGCGGGGCAGCAAAGGCGACGACGTGAAGCGGGTGCAGACCTGGCTCATCGATCTGGGCTACCTCGACGACGTGGCGGACGGCGCCTTCGGCAGGAAAACCGAGGCCGCGGTGAAGGCCTTCCAGAAGACCATCGGCGCGAAGCAGGACGGCCGGCTCACCGACGAGCAGCAGGACCGGCTGCTCATCCTCTGGGGCGACGTCACGGGCATCATGGAAGGCGACGGCCTTTCGCCGGAGGAGCTGCGGGAGATCTACCCGGACGGCTGCTGCCGCACCGGGGACAACGCCGGCGAGGCGGAATACTGCTGGCGGCATCAGGAGAGCGGGTATCTCACCCAGCTGCTGACGCTGCCCGGGCTGCCGGACAAGGCGGTGGAGATGCTGGCCGACCGCGCCGTAAACCTGTGGACGGCCCAGATCTACGCCCTCTACAGCGAGTGGGCCAAGACCAGCCCAAAGGTGGCCAAAGAGCAGCGCAATTCCTTCGAGGACGCCCTAGCGGAAGTGGTGCCGGACCTGAACGAGGCCTACGGCCCGGGCACCCCCGCGGCTCAGCGCGCCCTGGCCTTCTGGCTGGAGGGCGTGTGCGTGGACCGCTGTTTTGACCTGCACACCGCTGAGGGCAACGGGTACTGACAGGCAGCGAAAAAGAGCTTGTCCGGTGCGGGGATGTCCGCCGCAGAGGGCAAGCTCTTTCTCATGGGCTCTGTCAGGCGAAAAACCGGGCGAAGACCCGCTCCGCGGCCTCGGCCGGCGACAGCGCGCCGGTGTCCACGGTCAGGTCATAGCCATCCTTCGGGTACAGCCAGGTGTCGGACGCCTCGGCCGAGCCCGGGCACCGGTCGCCCCGGGCCGCCTCCCGCTGCCGCAGGATGTCCGGCGGGCAGGTGACCCGGACCGTCTTCAGCGCGCAGGCCGCCAGCGCGTCCAGCAGCCCCCGGTGGATGCGCTCGCTGGTGATCACATGGTCGATGATGACGCCGGCGGAGGTTTTCAGCGCGTCCAATGCCCCGGCGCAGAGCTCCCCCGAGATCTCGAACACGTCGTCCTCGTAGATGGTCTCGTCCTTCGGGATCTTCATGTAGTCGTCGATGGAGATGACAGCGTATGCCTCTCCCCGCCGGGCCGCAATCAGCGCCCGCAGGGCCGCGGCCAGCGTGGACTTGCCGCTGCTGGAGGGCCCGTTGAGCAGGATCGCCGTTTTTGCTTCCCTGCGCTCCCTCAGCCAATCCCGGATAATGGCCCGCATCCGCGCCGGATGGCGGTCGAAGTGATGGCTCTCCCCGTGCACGACAGCCAGGGTCCCCCGGCGATACCGCCGCGCCGCCTTCACGGAATCCTCAATCGGCACCGTGTCGTCCTCGTCCCCGTGGATCAGCAGCACCGCCCCCGGGAACCTGTCGACAGCCTCCTCCGGGTGAATCGACTGCGCCGTCCGAAGATACGCCCCGCCCAGAGTCAGGCCCTTGATGACCGGGATCTCGTCGGGGATCCGTGCCGGATCAAAGTCATAGCCCAGCATCCTGCCCGACCGGGCACAGTCAGGGATCATAAAGGCAGGCGCCCGAAGGATCAGCCCCCGGACCCGTTCCGGGGCCGCGCCGGCCGTCAGAGCCGCCGCCAGTCCGCCCTGGGAGTGTCCGGCCAGCCAGATCTCCGTCACCCAGTCCTGCGCCTCCGCCCAGTCCATCGCCGCCAGGGTATTGGAGACCCAGTGATTCAGCGTGTGTTCGCGGAAGGTCCCCTCGCTCTCCCCGTGGCCGTACAGGTCCATGCGCAGCGTCGCGAAGCCCGCCTCCCGCATGGCTTCCGCGGCGGCCACATTGTGCGGCCGGTCCTTGTCGCTGGAAAAGCCGTGGAGGCAGATCACCAGCGGGCCGGGCTCCCGTGACGGTCTTTCCGCCACCGCCCTCAGCCGGATGCCGTTGTCCATGATGTCCATGCCGTTCCCCCTCTTCCCGGATGCCGCGCCTTCCCTTCCGGATCCATCCGGGGAGAGTATACTTCCGATGGCCGGTTTGCGCAAGCCCGGCGGCGCCGGCTTTCCGATGACGCGAAGGAGAAGAAGACATGCTGTATCTCTCGAAGTCGAAATACTGCTCCGCCGTCCAGTGCCCAAAGCTGCTCTGGCTGTCTGCAAACCGGCCGGAAGCCTTTGATGCGGTCGCGGTCAACCAGGCGGCGCTGGACCGCGGGAACGCCGTGGGCGACCTGGCCATGGGGCTCTTCGGAGACTATACGGAGGTGCCCTTCGGCGACCTGTCGGACATGATCCGGGAGACGGAGCGGCTGCTGACCGCCGGCACGCCCGTCATCACCGAGGCGTCCTTCTCCTTCAACGGCCTGTTCTGCAGCACGGACATCCTGCTGAACCATGGCGGCGGGCACGTCTCCCTCGTGGAGGTCAAGAGCGCCACCCACATTTCAGACATGAATGTCCACGACGCATCCTACCAGCTCTATGTGCTGACCGGCCTCGGCTTTGCCGTGCACAGGGTGAGCCTCTGCTGCCTGAACGCCTCCTATGTCCGCCAGGGGCCGCTTGAGCCGGACAAGCTGTTCACGCTGACGGACGTGACGGAGAAGGTGCGGGCGCTGCAGGGGGATGTCCGGGAGCGGATCACCTTCCTCACAGACTACATGGAAAAGACCGATGAGCCCGAAAAGCCCGTCGGCGAGCAGTGCTTCGCCCCCTACCCCTGCCCCTGCTTCGGCTGGTGCACCCGGGACCTCCCCAGGCCGAACATCTTTGACATCAGCGGCATCCAGACCCGGACGAAGCTGGCGATCTTCCGCAAGGGCATCGTGTCCTTTGAACAGATCGAGGCCGCGAAAGCCCTGAAACCGGACCGGCTGCTGGAGGTCTCTCAGGAGCTGCATGATTGCCCGCCGGTGATCGACCGGGAGGCCATCCGGGGCTTTCTGGCTCAGCTGACATGGCCGCTGTATTTCCTGGACTTCGAGTCCTTCCAGCCCGCCGTGCCGCTGTACGACGGCTGCCGCCCCTACGAGCAGGTCGTCTTTCAGTACTCCCTGCACTTCCTGGAGCGGGAGGGCGGCGAGCTTCGGCACCGGGAATACCTGGCCCGGCCCGGCGAGGACCCCCGCCGCGGCGTGGCGGAGCGGCTCTGCCGGGATATTCCCCCGGACGCCTGCGTCCTGGCCTACAACATGGCGTTTGAAAAGACCCGGATCAGGGCCCTGGCTGCCCTGTACCCGGATCTGGCGGATCACCTGACAGCCATTCACGACCACATCGCGGACCTGATGGTGCCTTTCCAGAAGAAGTATTACTACACCAGAGCCATGCACGGCTCCTACTCCATCAAGCACGTCCTCCCCGCCCTGTTCCCGGACGATCCGGCGCTGGACTACCACAGCCTGGAGGGCGTCCGCAACGGATCGGAGGCTTCCGCCGCCTTCGAGAACATGGAGAAGCTGCCGCCGGAGGAGCAGCTCATCTGCCGGGAGAACCTGCTCAGATACTGCGGGCTGGACACGCTGGCCATGGTGCGGGTCTGGGAGAAGCTGAGGGACGTGACGTCGTGATCACCGCGCCTCGTACCGATACCCGTCCGGAATCCGGATGTACGCCCGGATGTGCCTGTCGACGGGGCGCTCAACGAGGCCGGATACGTTGTGGACATTCCCCTCCGCAGCGAGGATCGTATGCGCCCGTCTCTCAAGGACGATCCCCATGTGGTCGTGCTCCCCGTTCCCGCACACCCCGTCATAGATGACAAGGTCGCCCGCTTCCGGGACAAAGGCTTCCGAGCCCTTGTGATACCCGATCCGCGGATCGCCCAGCGCCCATTCCTCCCAGGCAATACACCCCGCCAGATGACAGGTCCTGCACTCATCGGGTCTGTACGGGAGCCCGAATCCCGCCTCCGCACAGCAGTAGTACACGAACGCCGCGCACCACAGCCCCTCCGCCTCCCGGAGGCTCCACGTCGGGAACGGCCGCACGATGGGCGCAAGATTGGACGCCATCCCGTCCACCTCCCCGTGAAACGGGATCAGGGCCTTCTCCCTGGCGATCCGGGCCAGGGACGCTCTCGTCGCCTTTTTTGCGCTCCTCCCGCTGTCCCGGTCCGGGCACAGCTTCCTGCCCATCTCGATCCGCACGTTGTGTTCCTCGGGGTCCCGGTTCGAGTAGGCATACCGGTCGAATCCGATGATTTCAAAACCGTTCTTTTGGTAGAATGAGATGGCTTTGAAGTTGAAGTTCTGCGTCTCAAGCACCGCCATTCTGGCCCCGCTCCGGATTGCCTCCTCCAGCATGGCCGCCATCAGCCTCGTGCCGGTTCCCTTTCTCCGCTCGGCGCTGTCGAAGACACAGATGTTGGTGATCCTGTACCGGTTGTTCCATTTCTCCAGGAAGCCCTCCGCAAACCCGACCAGCCGATCGCCCTCAAAGGCGCCGTAGGCGGTCGGGTTTTCCAGCCAGTCCTCCAGCATGACATCGCGGATCGACATCCTGAGGGGCTCCCCGCTCATGACCCACCGCACGGCAAAGCCCTTCTCGTCGGGTTCCACGGACAGGTACCGGTCGGAGACGATCTCCGCCCGGTATTCCTGCCCCTTGTACGCTTCACGGTCCAACTCTTTGATGATCATGCTGCCCTCACAAAGTAACAGTATCTGTCGCTTGACCCCGGCCGTCAGACGGACCGCAGTTCCCGCTCCAGCACGTCGGCATAGCGCTGCACCACCGGGCCCAGCCCTTTCAGCCACTGTTTCGTCTCTTCCCTGTCCTTGAAGGCCAATGGCTGTTTCCGGATCTCCACGGCCTTCCGCAGGGGCTCTTCGTCGGAGAAGAGATGCTCCTCCAGCGCCCAGACCCCCGCCCGGGTCTTGGCGATCACGTCGTTGTGCCGCAGGGTATAGACGCACCGGGCGATATCCAGCAGCCATCCGCAGGAATAGAGGCTTTCGTCGGTCTGTGCGGCGTATGTCCGGATGCACGCAAGGTGCTCCCGGACGCCCCGGACCAGTTCCGCCCGCTCCGGCGCCGGGAAGCTCCACGGCCTGTCGCCGTATACGATTCGGCTATACCGGGCGAGTTCAAGCGCGGAAAAAGGGTCCAGCGCATAGCGGTCCGTGATCCGCTGGCCGCTTGTCCCCCAGTAGATCAGCCTGCTGAAGGACCGGTCCCGGAATTCCGCCGAACCGGCGATGATCCCCTCGAAAGCGCGGTCGTACGGATTGCCGGGCTCCTTCGCCAGCATGTCCTGCCGGAGCGTCAGCAGCGCCCCGGCCTGCCGTTCGGAGGGGGCTTCATCGGTCAGCGCGATGAAATCCAGATCGCTCCACCCAAGCCGGAAGTCGTCCAGCACGACGCTTCCGTACAGCCACACGCCGGACACCCGTCCCTCCATGATCCGGACGATCTCGCCGGTCATTCTGCGAATCGCTTCATCCATGCCCATTTTTCCGCCCCGTGATCCTGTCCCGTCCCGCGCTTGTGGCCGCTCATTTCAGTTTCCCAGATACCGGATGCAAAGCATCGTGATGTCGTCGGACTGCTCCGCGCCGGCCGTAAACGTCGCCAGGTCCCCGCTGACCAGATTGCAGACCGAGGCCACGGTGCCGTTTTTCGCGCCGGGCTCCGGGTATCGCTCCCCGAACGACAGGATCTTCTGCAGCCGCTCCTCGCCGTAGAGCTCCGCGGCGCCGTTCATGGCTTCGGTCACGCCGTCCGTGTACAGATACAGGATGTCGCCCCTCCGCATCTGCACGGTCTGCTCCCGGTAACGGACCCCGTCCAAGCCGGCCAGCACCATGCCGGGCTTCAGCCGAACGTAGTCCGCTTTCCCGTCCCGGATCAGGACGGGCGGATTGTGGCCGGCGTTGGCCACGCGGACAAGCCCTGTCTTCAGGTCGAGATAGACGAGCCACGCGGTCACGAACATCTCCGCTTCGTTGCTCTCGCAGAGCTTTCGGTTGGTCTGGGTGAACACCTCGTCGGGGGTCAGCCCGCTTTCGGCCAGGCTTTTGATGACCGTCTTGGCCGTCATCATGAACATGGCGCCGGGAATGCTTTTGCCGGACACGTCCGCGATCACGAAGCCCAGGGTGCTGTCGCCCAGCATGAAGAAATCGTAGAAATCCCCGCCCACCACTTTGGCGGCGTTCATGCTGGCGAACAGCTCGAACGCCTCCTGCTCCGGGAACGGCGGGAACACCCGGGGCAGGGCGGAGGTCTGGATCTCCTTGGCGATGGTCAGGTCCGCCTCGATCCGCGCCTCCGCCTTCGCCATCTCCGCCACCTTTTCGTTGGCTTCCAGGGCCTCATTCGTCGCGTTGATGTTGACGATGATCACATAGAACGCCCAGATGAACAGGGACAGAATGATCACGGAGAAGATGTTGACATACAGGTTTTCCGTGACGCCGTACCCGCGGAACGCCGCCATGATGGCAAACACATTGTAGAACAGGGTGAAAGCCGTCGGCGGGATGATGAACATCCGCATATCCACCCTGCGCTGTTTGTCCGTCAGCCGGGAAAGCGCGATGATGACGAAGCGGTAGAGCAGATAACAGGCGGCCAGCAGCGCGAGGTTGATGGCGATGTCAAAGGCCAGGCTGTAAGCCGGCGCGTTTTCGATGGCGGATAGATCCGGCCGCATGGCCAGCGACCAGATCACGCTGAACATCAGGGAGACAAACGTCACAAAGGGCCGGTTGAACACGTCCAGCTTTTTCGCGATCAGGTGGGAGCAGAGGAAGATCAGCACCAGGTAGAGGACGGTGCTGAAGGTCATGCTGAGCATCACATTGATCTCCTGCTGAAAAACCGCCATGATCAGCGTGCCGGTGAAGGTCGTCACGAGCCAGAGTAGGATCGGATTGGCCGCCAGCGTCACGAAAAACAGCTTTCCCAGGCCCTTCTCCTTCCGCCAGAAGCACCGCTTGACCGACAGAAAGTACAGGACGAAAAAGCAGACGATAAACAGAACGAGGACCAAGTCCGGAAGCAGCTTCACGATCCCATTCATCCCACTCGCTCCGATCTCTTTTTTCGCGCCGTCAGCGGAGAGCAAGGTCTGACCGGATGCTCTCCCAGTCGCGGTATCTGCGGTAGTTGCCATTGGGAAACACGGTGTCCCGGTTCCACGGCCTGTCGTAGACCATTACCCGAAGCGCCGGCAGATGATCGAAAAACCGAAAGGCCGAAGGCGAATCCTCGACGGCTGCGTCGAACTTCATTTTGCGGTAGTCTTCCGGCTTCAGGCTGAAGCCGCTGTCGTTGACGCGGTTTTCCCGGCCGTATTTGTCCAGGCAGTACAGAGGAACCTCCCGGAGTCCGTGCCGGTCGAGCCACAGACGGGACGCCTCGTAGGCGCTGAACGGGCGGCCGGTGATGATGGACACGTCATGGCCGCCGCAGATCAGTTCGCTGACGGCCGCCGAGGCCCCGGGAGTCTCCTCGTAGGACAGGAGGATCTCCGGCTCATGGCCTTTGACAAGCAGCTGCGCGTACTGTTCATCCGTCAGATCAAAGGCTTTCTGGAGGTTGAAGTACCGCATTTCCTCGTAGGGCACATGCTTGCCAAACAGATCAGAGACCAGACCGGCAAAGGCTCTCCCGGTCTCGCACAGGCAATCGTCAAAATCCACGTAGATCTTCACCCGGATCCCCCATCCCCCAGCGCGTCGTTCCGGAAGCCGCCGGTTTCATTCACCAGTTGATCTTAGCCGAAAACCGGTCCGCTGTCAACAAAGGCGTTCACCGGCCAGCGCTTTGCGTGCTGCCTTTACGACCACGCCGCAGCCAGGATCGTCCTGTTCTGCCAGACACAGCTGGATCCCGAGCAGGTCAAGTCGCACCTGAGGAAACTGCTGTCCGGGTACATGGTCCCGGAAAAAGTGGTGGTCATGGATCGGCTGCCCGTCAACGCCAACGGCAAGATCGACAGGCTGCGGCTGAAAGAGACGATGTGACCTCCGGGGCCGGTTATTTCCTGCCTTTCTTCTCCGGCAGCTCCCGCCACATGCTGTCCACCAGGCGGCACAGGAACGTCCGGTCGTCCACCCGGTCCACCAGCAGCATCTCTTTCGCCCCTTCGTAGGGCTGTTCCCGCTCGGCGTCCGGCATCATCGCGAGCGCGGCCTTCACGGGCTTCACGAGGAGGCGGTCGTCGTAAATGCCGCCGACGATCCTTCCGCGGCAGTAGAGGATGTATTCGCCCATCATGGCGCGCCAGGTGATGCCGTCCACATCGGACAGCTGCTCCAGGATGAAATCCAGATATCCTTTGCTTGATGCCATGCCGTTCACTCCTTCACGAATGATCCGCGTCCTCCGCCGGAGAGGGCCGCTTCAGGGCTTTCTCGCCAGCTGAAGATCGATGGTGTCGAAAACCGTGATCACGCCCCCGTGCAGGCCGATCACCTTCTCGATCTCGTCAAAGAACTTCTCCCGGACGCTTTCCTCCATCGCAATGTGATCGGAATAGGTCCCGATCAGCGCCCGGTATTCGCCGGCGGACAGGGTGCGCGTTCTGTGAAACAGCGCGTACTGGATGTCGGTGAAGCCGTATTTTTCCGCGATCTGCGCCTTCTCGGCCGCCTGCTCTTCCGAATACGCGGGATACCGGTCAGGCTGCTCTTTTTCTTTGTAGTAGGTGTAGTAATACGCCGCGTAAACCTCGTTGATGGCCTCGAAGAGATCGGGGTTGTCCCCGGCCCGGTACGGGTGATTGGCAAACCTGGCGAAAGCTCCGCCGGATTTCAGCAGCCGGAACACTTTGGCGTATCCGATCTCTTCCGGGATCCAGTGAAAGGCCGACGCGGCGTATACCAGATCGTATGAATCCCCGGGAAGGCTGACCTGCTCGAACCGGCCCGTCGTCACGGAAAAGCCGGGAAAGGCGCCGAACTTCTCCCGGCACCCCCGGGCCAGCTGTTCCCCGTATTCCACCGCGGTCACCGCGCACCCGGTCATCAGCACGGGCAGGGTGGCCTGTCCTCCGCCGATGCCCACCTCGACGGCCCGGCTGCCGGGGCCGATGGGGCGGTAGGCAAACACCGCGCGGTACAGTTCGTCCGGATAGCCCGGGCGGATCTTTTCATAGTCGGCCGCCACCGTGTCAAACGTCCATGCTTTTTCCTGATCCGCAGGCATCTCCGCTTCCTCCCGCGCTTGTGTCCGTCTTCCCTCCGGCCGTCCGGAGGCGCAAAAGCACCCCGCCCGTCGGGGCAAGGTGCCATTCAGGGGATCCGCTCCGTCAGCGGGGCGTCCCGCAGGTTCTTCCGGGTCCTCTCCCGGGCGTCCCGGAAGGCCTTCAGCTGGTCCGACGTCATGCCGTCCGGCGCGCTGCGGGCGGTGGAGACCACCCGGTAGGCGTTCTTGCCGTTGAAGTCGTACCGCCAGACAAAGGTGGGGGTGTAGGCGGCCTGGTCGATGTGGACCCCGCCGGCGTTATCCACCCGGACAGTCAGGTGCAGCAGCATCCCGGCCACGGGGCCGTCCTTGCGGCTGTCGCTGAGGAGACAGCCCACGCACCAGGCGCACAGGGCCTGATGGGGCGTCCCGTCCGGCAGGGTGCCGGAGAGCCACTCCGCGGTCTGCACCCGGCGGGCGCCGTAGCCGATGATCACGTCCGCCCCGGCGTTCACCATCTGCGCGGCCACCTTGCGCTGGGCGGCGGTGGGGCTGGCGTTGCCCTCGCTGCCCCAGTGGACGCTGACGATCACCACCTCCGCGCCGGCGTTTCGGGCGGCGGTGATGGCCTCCGGCGCCTGTTCCGTCAGGGGGAACAGGCTGGTGCGGCCGTCCTTCTTGATCTTGCTCTTGCTGGTCTTGGAGGGGCTGGCGGTGAAGTGCATCAGGGCCACCCGGACGCCGTTCACCGTGCGGATCTGGGCGGCGGGGGCCGCGGCGTCCTCGCTGTCGAAGGCGCCGATGGTCTGCAGGCCCGCGGCGTGGGCGGCGGACAGGGTGGAGCTCACCCCGGCGGTGCCCTGCTCCCAGGCTCGCTTGAAGCCCAGGGTGACGGTGTTGAAGCCGCCCCGCTTCAGCATGCGCATCACGGCCTCCGGCGCGATGGGGTCCGTGAATCCCTTGGCGGTGGGCACCACCAGGTTCTCCAGGCTCACCAGGCTGATGTCCGCCTGGAGGTCCCGGGCCAGCAGGGAGAAGACCTCGTCATAGTCATAGGTCTTGCTGTCGGCGTAGTAGCCGGAATTGCGGACGTTCTTCTCCACGGCCACCGTGCCGCCCGCGGTGAGGGTGAAGCGCCGGTCTGACGGCGCCACCGGAGCCGGCACCGGGGTGGCGGCCGCGGCGGCGCGGACGGGGGCCCGGGTCACGCCCGGGGTGGCCGCCGCGGCGGCGGGGACTTCGCGGGTACGCTCAAAAGACCCCGGCCCGCCGGCAAAGGACACAATCACCGGGACCATCCCGATGAGGACCACGCCGGCCAGCACCAGGGCAATGACGGTGCCTGCGGTGACGCCGCGCCTCATGGCCGCCTCAGTGCAGGAAGACGGTCAGGACCATGGTGACGATCAGCGCGACGGCCAGCACGATGCAGAGGCCCTGCACGATGAGCTTGTTGCGCTTCTCACGCTTGTTGCTGCTTTTGGTCATGGATGATTTCCTCCTGTTGCGCCGCCTGGGGCGGCTGAATCCGGCGGATCCGCACCCGGGTGACCCGGCGGCGGTCCATGCCGGTGACGGTACAGTGCAGGCCCGCCTCATCAAAGGACAGGCCCACGTTGGGAATGCGGCCCAGCACCTCGGAGGCCCAGCCCCCGACGGTGTCCGCCTCATAGGTGTCTTCGATGCCCAGACGTTCCAGCATCTCCGTCAGCTGCATCCGGCCGTCCACCTGCCAGGTGCCGCTGTCCACCTCCACCATCTCTTCGCTGACGTCGTCGTGCTCGTCCCAGATCTCGCCCACCAGCTCCTCCAGGGCGTCCTCCAGGGTGACGATGCCGGACATCCCGCCGAACTCGTCCAGGACGATGATCAGGTGGGTCCGGGTGGACTGGCACAGCTTCAGCAGCTTCGAGATTTTGAGGGATTCATGGGTGTAGACCGGGGCGGACATGATGTGGCGGATGTCCTGCTCACCGTTGTGCAGGGCGCTGTAGAAGTCCTTCTCGTTCAGCACACCCACGATGTGGTCCATGTCCTCCCGATAGACGGGGATCCGGGAATAGCCGCTCTCCCGGAACGCGTCGCCGGCCTCCGCCATGGTGGCTTCCTCCGGCAGCGCGGTGACATCCACCCGGGGGGTCATGATGTCCCGGACATCCTGGTCCACGAACTCGATGGCGCTGCGGATCAGCTCCCGCTCGTGGGCGTCCAGGTCGCCCTCCTTCTGGGCCTCGTCCACCATGGTGATGATCTCGGCCTCGATGTCGGGCTCCTCCGTCCGGGCGGGCATCAGCCGCAGGATCAGCCGCTGCCACAGGGCGAACAGTTTGCTCAGGGGCGCGAAGACCTTCATCAGCGCGTTCAGCATCGGCGCCATGGCCATGGTCATGGCCTCCGGGGACCGGCGCGCCAGGGTCTTGGGGGTCACCTCGCCCAGCATCAGGATCAGCAGCGTCATCACCGCCGTGGACAGCGTGGCGCCGTAGTTCCCCACCCACATGGTGAAGAGCACGGTGGCGATGGCGGTGCCGGCGATGTTCACCAGGTTGTTCCCCACCAGGATGGTGGAGAGCAGGCGGTCGCTGTTCTCCGCCAGCTTCAGGGCCAGCCCCGCCCTGCGCCGCCCGTCCTGCTGCCAGGTTTTCAGCCGGACCAGGCTGGCGGCCATGAAGGCGGTCTCAGCGGCGGAAAAAAACGCGGAAAACCCGACGCAGAGCGCCAGGATCACCAGAAGCAGCCAGGCGGTGGGACTCATGGGAAGCTTTCTTTCCTTTCTCGGCGCGAAGGCGTTGACAGGATACGCAGGGGATTATACCACGTTCCGCCGGGGATTGCAAACGCGGCGGGATCAGCGCAGATACCGGTGGGTGACCTTGGGATCCCGCTGGCGGCGGGGCCTGCGGCGGCCGAAGGTCCAGCGGACGATGGCGTACAGGATGCCGGCGGCGATGAGCAGCGGCAGGGCGACCTCAAAGATGACGGACAGGGACCACTTGGGGAAGGGGTTGGGGTCCGCGGCAGTCTCCGCCTCGAGCTCCGCCAGGGTCTTGGGGGCGTCGCTGCGGCGGCGGACCGTGCGGGTGGCCACCAGATCATAGGTGCCCACGGTGCCGTCCTCAAAGAGCCAGGTCATGACGCCCATGGTCTCCCCGGCGGTGATGGGGGCGGAAAAGTCCCGGGTGTAGTCGATGAGGGCCAGGCTCGAGAAGTTGGCCGCCATGGCCTCCACCTCGTCCTTCGTGGCGATGATCCGCTTTTCCCGGGACTCCTGATCCGCCGGGACGCAGTTCAGGGTCACCTTGCCCAGGTTGCCGTCGTCCAGAGCGTAGGTGCTGGTGAAGAGGGTGATGGGGCTGCGGTTGTACAGATCGATGGGGGAAACGCTGGTGTACTGGGAAAAGCCGTAGTTCATCAGCTTGATGGTGTCACCCCAGCGGGAATCCTTGCCCGCGTACATAACCACGGAGATCAGGGTGACGCCGTCCCGTTCCGCCGCGCCGACAAAGCAGTACTGCGCCTTGCTGGTGTAGCCGGTCTTGACGCCGATGATCTCCGGGTAGTAGAACCGGTTGGGCTTCTCGTCCGTGCCGGGGTTGAACATCTCGTTGGTGGTGTTCACCGTGCGTTCCTTGTGCTTGTTGGTGGCGGGCAGGGTGTAGGATTTCATTTTGACGACGTCGCGGAAGAGCTTATACTCCATGGCCGCCTGGGTGATGATGGCCAGGTCCCGGGCGGTGGTGTAGTGGGCGTCGTCGTGCAGGCCGTGAGCGTTCTGGAAGTGGGTGTTGGTGCAGCCCAGCCGGTCCGCCAGGTCGTTCATCATCACCACAAAGTTGTCGATGGTGCCGCCCACCGCCTCGGCGATGACATTGGCGCCGTCGTTGGCAGAATAGACCAGGGTGGCGCACAGCAGGTCCCTCAGGTTGATCTCCTCGCCCTCCTGGAGCTTGAGGCTTGTGACGTCCGACTCGGAGTAGTTGACCGAGACGGCCTCCGCGGAGCAGGTGATCATCCGGTCCAGCTCGTCGTCGTCCAGCAGGGTCAGGGTCAGCAGGGCGGTCATGATCTTGGTGGTGGAGGCGGGGTACCGGATGTCGTCGGCATCCTTCTCAAAGATCACCTTGCCGGTCTCCGCCTCGATGAGGATGGCGGCCCAGCCGTAGAGCTGGTCCGGCTGAAGGTTCTCCGGCTTCTCCTTGTCGTAGGGCAGGGCGTCCGGGGCCAGGGTGGGGATCACCACCGTCTCCTCCGCCATGGCCGGGAGGACAGCGCAAAACGCCAGCAGCAGCGCGGCCAAAGCGCACAGCGTCCTGAGCAGGCGGTTCATGGGCGGTCCTCCTTTCCCCGGGTGATTACGAAGATAGATTGTACCACAGCGGAGCGGGTTTGTACATTACAGGACAGACGGTTTTACAGGCGTGAAGCGGGTGTCCGACAGATTTTGTTATGGGCGAGATCGAGGTACGTGGTTGCCCCTCTGTCGCTGCGGCGAGGCGCGAGGTTGCCCCTCTGTCGCTGCGGCGACATCTCCCCAGCAAGCTGGGGAGAAGGGATTGGGCGGCGTTCCGGGTTTCGCGTGGAGCACACGCACGGGCCGGATTAACACGTGTGTGGCCGTGCCCTCCTTCGGCCGTGCCCTCCTTCCTCCCCGGCTTGCCGGGGAGGGGGACCGCCGCAGCGGTGGTGGGGCTTCCGTGGCCGCAGCGGTGGTGGGGCATCCGTGCCCGCCGCAGCGGCAGCAGGGCTTCCCCTCACACCCGCTCGTAGGCCAGCCGCGGATCGCCGTCCTCCGACACGTAGACGATGCCCCGGCGCTGAAACCCCAGCTTTCCCAGCAGGGCCTGCATCACGGTGTTGTCCGGGTGGGTGTCGATGCGGAGGTGTCCGCACTGTTCCCAGGCCCATTCCAGGCAGAAAGCCCCGGCGCCTTTCACCAGCCCGGCGGAGGCGATGCGATGCACCACGCCGTAAGGGCCCGGCTTCAGCCAGCTGCCGTCCAGGATGTCGTCGTAGCGCGGTTCCGGATCCTCGCCGTACAGGAAGAGGAAGACCGCCAGCAGACGGTTCCCGTCGGTGCAGACCCGGAGGTCGCCCCGGCGGATGTCCTCCCGGATCACACGCTCCGGCGGCCATCCGGTGAGGCCCCACTGCCGGGGATTCCCGTGCTCCGCCATGAACTGCCTGGCCCGGGCATAGATGGCCATGATCTCCGGCAGATCCGACGGAACGGCGACGCGGATCTCCATCAGCCCTCCGCCAGCGCCCGCAGCGCCAGCCGGTATCCCGTGAAGCCCAGCCCCGTGATCTGCCCCGCGCAGGCGGAGGCCGTCAGCGAGACGTGCCGGAAGCTCTCCCGGGCCTGGATGTTGGACATGTGCACCTCCACGGTGGGGATGGGCACCGAGGCGATGGCGTCGTGCAGCGCTACCGACGTGTGGGTGTAGCCGCCGGGATTGAACACGATGCCGTCCAGCCCGTCCAGCCAGGCCGCCTGGATGGCGTCGATCAGCGCGCCCTCGTGGTTGGACTGCAGGCAGCGGACTTCCACCCCCAGGGCTTCCGCCTCTTTTTCGATGTCCGCAATGAGGGCGTCATAGCTGCGGCCGCCGTACACATCCTTCTCCCGGAGGCCGGTGAAGTTGATGTTGGGGCCGTTGAGGATCAGATAGCGCTTCATAACGGGGACGCAACCTCCTTCATGATGGCGGGGATCAGGCTGTCGGGGATCTCCCGGCCCTGCCACAGCCGCTGGGCTTCCACCGCCTGGGCCACCAGCATGTGCAGACCCGTGCAGGCGGGGATCCCGGCCCGCTTCGCCGCGGCGGTGAGCACGGTCTCCGGGGGATTGTAGATGAGGTCCGCCACACCGGTGAGCCGTGGCAGCACCCGCGCCAGCTGGGCTTCCGTCAGCGGACAGCGCTCCTCACGGCCGAACATGCCGGCGGGGGTGGCGTTGACGACGAAGCCGCGGGCCTCGGCGGCGAACCGGTCGTACCCCACGGCGTCTTCCCGGGGTGTGCGGGAGACCAGGGTCACACCGGCGGCGCCCATGCTCCGCAGGGCGAAGACCGCCGCGGCGGAAGCGCCTCCGGTGCCCAACACCCAGCAGGCCCGCCCGGCGGGATCCATGCCGTTGGCCCGAAGCATGGACGCGAAGCCGGCGGCGTCGGTGTTGTGGCCGATCCAGCCGGTCTCCGCCCGAACGGCGGTGTTCACCGCGCCGATCTCCGCCGCCACCGGGGACAGGCCGTCCAGCAGCGGCATGATCCGCCGCTTGTAGGGAATGGTGACGTTGAAGCCGTCCACCTCCGCCATCAGCGCCCGGGCCCGGGCCTCAAAGTCCTCCGCGGGCAGCTCCCGGAGGCGGTAGTCCCCCGGAACCCCCAGGGCCCGGAGAATGGCCCGGTGGATCGGAACGGACAGGCTGTGGGACAGGCGCTCTCCCATCAGCGCGAGACGCTCGGCGGCCACAGTGATCCCCTCCCATCCACTGGCGTTCGGACAGGGGGATTGTACCAAAAAACCCGCCTCAGCGCAAGACGGGTTTCAAGCCGCGGGCGGCAGGCGCCCGGCTCACTTCTTCACGGCGTTCCGGTCCTCCAGCATGTCCTTGGTGTGGGAGGCGATGCGGGAGAGCATGTAGTTGTTGTCCTTGGTCTTCTCAATGAGTTCGCCGAAGCCGTGCAGCGCCAGGCCCGCGGTCCAGCTCAGCACCAGTCCGCCCAGCAGAATGCCCGCGCCGTAAGGCAGCTTGTGGGCGGCCTTCACCTTGACCACGCCCGCCAGAATGCCGCCGCCCAGCGCGACGGACACCACCATGCCCAGCACGGCCACCACCAGCGCCGTGAGTTTCAGTTTCTTCCCGGGATGCCTGAACAAGGGCCATCTCCCCTTCCTCATTTTCATGAAACAAGGATAAAACAACGCATCCCGATTGTCAAGAGGGGATTGTGGGTTTTCGGGACGGCGCTCCTGATTTTTCCCTCTTCCCCTTTTGGCCGGAATCGTGTATAATGGGGTCAGACGAGCGGAACAGGCTCAAAGAAAAAGGAGGAAAACACAGATGAAGTGGGTTTGCAGCGTATGCGGTTATGTGTGGGAAGGCGAACAGCCGCCGGAGAGGTGCCCTCAGTGCAAGGCGCCGGCCAGCAAGTTCATCAAGCAGGAGTCTGAGATGACCTGGGCTTCCGAGCACGTGGTGGGCGTGGCCCAGGGCGCGCCGGAAGACATCCTGGCGGATCTCCGTGCTAATTTCAACGGCGAGTGCTCCGAGGTAGGCATGTACCTGGCCATGAGCCGCGTGGCCTTCCGCGAGGGCTATCCGGAAATCGGCGAATACTGGAAGACCGCGGCCTTTGAGGAAGCCGATCACGCCGCCAAGTTCGCGGAGCTCCTGGGAGAGGTCCTGACCGATTCCACCGAAAAGAACCTGAAGATGCGTGTCGAGGCCGAAAACGGCGCCACCGCCGGCAAGACCGACCTGGCCAAGCGCGCCAAGGCGTTGAATCTGGACGCGATCCATGACACCGTGCACGAGATGGCCCGTGACGAAGCCCGGCACGGCAAGGCGTTTGCTGGGCTGCTGAAGAGGTATTTTGGGAAGTAATAATCAAGTTATTGCAAGGTTTTGCGGAGTGGCTCTGTGAAGAGTCGCTCCATTTTCATACAGCCCGTTCTGACAATTTTCTGACACTTTTGGATTTTTGCCCGATTTTGCCGTCAGCTTTCTGACAAAAACTTCTGACAGTTTTCATTCTATGGATTTTGTACCGATTTGTCAAATAGATTCTGAGCCGAACTGAGGCTGAGACTGCGTTTAGCCCGATATCGGCATCATGGAAAACGCCTCAACATGGAAAACACGGTGTTGTGTGCATATAGCGGTGCAATGCAGCACAATGGCGAAAATCCTCGGTGGGCACTTTCTGTTATTATATAAGAAAAACTGCCCACCCAGAAATCCATAGAGCGCTATGAGCCGATGAACGGAATGACGAAAACTCCGCTATAAGCCAACAGCAAACAAGGTGGCACCATATTGTCAATATGCGCACATAGCCGATACGACAGACCATATCGCCGATGTGCCGTATCGCCGGTATCATAGACTGAGGCTGTGAGCACAGATAGCCGCGATGGATCACTGAGGGCTTTGTGATGTCATGGCCGCTTTATCCAGAATGCCGGAAAGAATAGAGAATACCAAAGCCGCTGAATGAAACCCATCCTGCTGGATGAAACTCATTCCGCTCAACAAACTCAATTCCGGTGCTGGCCGAAGGCCGATGTTTCCGCAAGGAAACAGATCAACGGCATGATATGGTCAATTCATTGATCTGCTGCACGAAATAACAACGCCCACTTATCGTGGCTCAAATAACCTGACTCCGTGAAAGAGCGCATAGCGGCAGAATCCGGCAATCTGACGACATTCTCATGGAGGCAATCGGGATCATTGATTGCCTCCATGACCATGTTGGCGGATAGGGCGGGGTTTTCCATTATACTGTATATGGAGATTCCCGCCGTGTGACGAAGGTGATGATATGCCACATGATCCGATACGACAGCGTCATATCGCCAATGTACCATATCGGATCCTATATCGAACTTCTTTTTCCGATAATGATGTGCGGCCCTCTCGCGGGGCCGCCATCATCGTATTAACCGAAGTCAGCTTTATGACGCTCTTCTTGCCTCTATGACGGATTTCGTCATTCCGCTCAATGCACTACTGCTCTACAGTAATATACTATATATAGTGCTCTTTGTATAATATAATACTATATATAGTGCTTTGTGCGATCTTATTGACATTTCACCGCATCAGATCACTTCGCCATTTCTGATTCTACCGGACAGAATGCCGTTTCAAGGCTCATAGACCATAAAACAAGGATGTGCCGATTTGCCGACATGGCGTCTTGTCGATTGATCGGCTCTGTTTTTATGCGGCCGGAATCAAGTATTGCGACGATATGGCAAACAGGAACTGTTCCGATCTGGTGTATCAGCTGATTTGATGCTGTGTGTTCAATGTGCCATGACATGGCGTTTTGCCTGAGTGTGCGTCGTTTGTCGCGGCGCGAAAACAGTTGTTCGTCACTCGGCGACAGCGTGCGAACAATCCTCTTTGGTGCCGCAGTCTTTTCGTTGAAAGTCAGCAGATTGTATCATGTTGGCGATGAGGCAATACCAGCCCATATTGCGACAGGCCGAAGGCCATTTCCCGCAAGGGAAAAAGATATGGCTCGTTTCATCACTCAGGCATTCTGTGCAGCGCTCACTCCGAAGCGAAAAATCAGCTGTATGGCTCAGAATGCCGACAAGGTAGGGCAAATGCCCCTACACTATACAGAATCGCCCTACCCCACCACCCAGCCGAATCAGCAGCTCATGTGCAGGAAAGTTCACCAATTTTGCCTTGCTCTGCCGGTGCTTTTCGTGATATAATGCCCCTGAAGCGAAAACTGCCACATAATTGTCAGGCATTGAATCAAAGCGATATACGGAGGACACAGTATGATCACCGGAGAACTCCGCAATAAAGTCGATTCGATTTGGGATACGATCTGGACGGGTGGCATCACCAGCCCCATTACAGCACTGGAGCAGATCACCTATCTGATGTTCATGAAGCTGCTGGACGACAATCAGATGAAAGCAGAGGCCAACGCGGCTGTTCTTGGCGTGCCGCTGATGAACAAGGTGTTCCGGGAAGGCATCTGTGTGATCAGCGAGAATCCGCGCATCGAGACAGAGTATGAGAATCTTCGCTGGCATGTGTTCCACAACTTCGAGCCGGGCGATATGCTGACCAACATTCAGACCTATGTGTTCCCCTTCATCAAAACCATCGGTGAGGGCAAGGACACCGCGTTCAGCCGCTACATGAAGGATACGGTATTCCTGATCCCGACGCCCAAAGTGCTGGCCAAGGTTGTCGACGGCATCGACGCCATGGACATGAACAACAAGGATATCATGGGCGATGTGTACGAGTATCTGCTGGCCAAGATTGCCTCAGCCGGAGAAAACGGCCAGTTCCGCACGCCCAGGCATATCATCGATATGATGGTTGAGCTGATGCAGCCCACGCTGAAGGATCGGATCGTGGATCCCGCCATGGGCAGCGCCGGCTTTTTGCTGGCCTCCGCAAAATATGTCAACGTGCACCAAGGCAAGGACTTGATGCGCACCGACAACCTGAAGTACTTCAAGACCGAGATGTTCTCCGGCTTTGACACCGACCAGTCTATGCTGCGCATCGGCGCGATGAACATGATGCTGCACGGCGTGGAAGCCCCCAACATCCGCTATCAGGATTCCCTGTCGGCAGACAACACCGAGCGCGGTTCCTATTCGCTTTGCATGGCCAATCCGCCCTTCACCGGCAGTGTGTTTCAGGAGGAGATCAGCAAGGACCTGCTGGCCATGTGCAAGACGCGGAAGACGGAGCTGCTGTTCATGGCGCTGTTCATCAAAATGCTGAAGGTCGGCGGGCGCTGCGCTTCCATTGTGCCGGACGGTGTGCTGTTCGGATCCAGCAGTGCACACAAGGCATTGCGGAGAGAGCTGGTAGAAAATCAGCAGCTGCGCGCTGTGATCTCTATGCCCAGCGGGGTGTTTAAGCCATATGCCGGTGTGAGCACAGCGGTCATTGTGTTCACCAAGACCAATGCCGGCGGCACCGACAAAGTGTGGTTCTACGACATGCATGCCGACGGCTTCAGTCTGGACGACAAGCGTAATCCCATTGAGGCTAACGACATTCCGGATATCATCGCCCGGTTCCACAATCTGGCCGATGAGGAAAGCCATGAGCGCACCGAGCAGAGCTTCTTTGTGCCGAAGCAGGAGATCGTGGATAACGGCTATGATCTCTCCATCAACAAGTACAAGAAGACCGAATACAAGCCTGTGGAGTATCCGCCGACAGAGGACATTATCGCAGAGCTGGATCAGCTTGAAGGGCAGATCGCTGCTGAGATGGCGGAGCTAAAGAAGCTGCTGGGGCTGTGAAATTCGGATTTGTGGGGGGTATAGCGATGAAATTCCTACAGCTCTCCGAGGTATGCGCTATCAACATGGGGCAATCACCTGACTCGTCAAGCTATAACGATACCGGTGATGGTTTGCCATTTTTTCAAGGGAACGCCGACTTCGGGGACAAACATCCGGTAACGCGTGTATGGTGTAGCGAGCCGACGAAGATTGCAAGGGCTGGGGACATCCTCATTTCAGTCCGTGCACCTATTGGTGCTATGAACTATGCAAAAGAAACATGCTGCATCGGTCGTGGCCTTGCTGCAATAACTCCTGACAAGAAGCGTGTTTCTCCAGAATTCATCTTCTGGCTTCTCAAAGGGAAAAACGCTGAACTTAATAGCAAAGGGACCGGAAGCACATTCAAAGCAATAAGCCGAAAGGTACTTGAGGAAGTCTTGGTGCCGGACATCAGTTTGGAACAGCAATCTGCTTACGCCACACGCTTGGAAACCATCTATGACATCATTCAAACACGCCAGCGCCAGCTCCGCGCCTTCGACACCCTCATCAAAGCCCGATTTGTCGAGATGTTTGGAGGATTGGAAGAAACAGTTAGCTTGTCTGATGTTGCGATTGTTACTGGTGGTTTGACGAAGAATGCAGATCGAAAAAAGCTTCCTTTGACGATGCCATATCTCAGAGTCGCCAATGTTTCCTTTGCAAATATCGATGTGTCAGAAATGCTTACCATTGGACTGACTGAAGAAGAAAGACAGAAGACTATATTACATTATGGGGATCTGTTATTCGTTGAAGGTAACGGGAGCCCTGACCAAATTGGTCGAGTCGCGGTATGGCATGATGAGATAGTACCCTGTGTTCATCAAAATCACATTATCAAAGCACGCCTTGATGAATCAAAGATGCAACCAACGTTTGCTATGTACTACTTCATGTCACAGAGGGGACGAGAGCAGATAAAGAGGAAAGCGGTTTCAACATCTGGGCTATACACATTAAGCGTCTCAAAAATCGCTGACTTTGTTTTACCATGTCCCCCACTATCACAGCAAAAGGAGTTTTCTTCTTTCGTCTCCCAGGTCGACAAATCAAAAGCTGTCGTGCAGAAAGCGCTGGACAAAGCACAACTGCTGTTTGACAGTTTGATGCAGGAATACTTTGGGTGACAGTCCTGGAAAGTGAGTGACGCAGGATGCAAGGGAAAACTCATCTGGTCGCCGGGATTGCAGCGGCCTATATGATCATGCAGCCCAAAAACCTGACCGATATCATCCTCACGACCGTCGGCGGCAGTATCGGCGGCGTGATGGCCGATCTCGACGTGAAAATCCAAACCGGCAGCGAGATCGCCAAAGAAAAAACCATGGACGCGCTGTATGGCGATATTCTGGCAGCTGCGCTATCCGCGACGCTGCTGACAGTGGACGCGATCACCGGCGGCTGTATTCTCCGTTCCATCGCGGAGCACAAGATCATGGCGCTCATCGGAGCCGGCTTGTTTGTCGTTCTGTGCGTCCTCGGCGTCCTGAGCAAGCCGCACAGGGGACGAACGCACTCTCTGCTGGCCCTGGTCTTATCGTCGGCATCCGTTTTCCTTATCCACAGGACCATCGGGATCGCCTTTGCCCTGGGGTATGGCACGCATTTGCTGCTGGATCTGCTGAACAAGAGCCCGATGAGGCTCCTGTATCCCCTGCAGACAAAGCTTTGCCTGAAACTGTGCTCTGGCAGCAAGCTGGCAAATGAGATCGTCCTGACCCTCTGCTGCTGTGTTATCGCACTGTATCTTTCACTGCTGTATGGTCGGGCGTGACGCCTTGCAGTTTTTCGGTTGACAGAATTCGATTCTGATCTTGATAGAATGGAGAATGATCACATGGATGCAGGCAAAAGGACAATCAGCGAAATTTTCACTGGGAACAGGATTCTGGAAGTCCCTTTTTTCCAGCGTGCCTATGTCTGGAAAGAAGATAACTGGGAGCGGTTTCTTGAGGATCTGGAATATGTGTGCGCAACCGGCACATCGTATTTCATGGGCTCTTTGATCCTCAAGCAGCAACCCACCCCGTCCGGCAGCAAGATCGGCGACATCCGACTTGTGATCGACGGCCAGCAGCGGCTCACGACCATCAGCGTCCTGATGAAAGTGTTGAGCCTGAAGGCAGATTCCGTCGAAGAGTTCAAAAGGGGTTTCTGCCTTGTGAAGGGCGATCCTGTGCTGAAGCACAATAAGAACGACGTGGCAGCGTTTGAACGGATCATGAAGTTGGATAAGCTGGAAGAGCTTTCGGGCGATGACAGGATCACCCAGGCCTATCGCTATTTCGTGCAGAATGTCGATCCTGCCAAACTGGATTTCGACGTGATCTGCTATAAGGTGCTGTTCGTCGGGATCGATCTGGACCAGGATGACGATGAACAGCAGATCTTCGATACGATCAACTCCCTCGGCGTCACCCTGACCACGGCGGAACTGCTGAAGAACTACTTCTTTACCCGCAATGACCTGGATGCCTATCAGGAAGACTGGTTCGAGGTTTTCGAGAAGGACGATGAGACGCGGGGTTATTGGGATACCGAGATCACGACGGGCCGCACAAAGCGCACCTACATCGATCTGTTCTTCTACTCGTTCCTGCTGATCAAGATCCAGGACGACGCCTATAATCTGAGCGCAGACGAGAAGAACAAGTACTCCAAATTCGAACGGCTCTTTGAATCCTACAAATCCTTCATCAAGGACAAATGCAACAACGACCGGATCGGCATTCTCAGGGAGATCAGGGAGTATGCACTGGTGTTCCGGAACGCCATCAACCGCAATGTGATCTGGGCCGAGTTGCCCGCTGAGGCCGGTATTGACAGGATCAACGCGGTCATCTTCCAGTTTGACACGAACACCCTCATCCCCTATGTGCTCTTCATTGAGAAGAATGTCCAGGACGCCGCGGTGAAAAACGAGCTGTACGGCGCTCTGGAAGCCTACATCACCAAGCGGATCATTACACGCATGACTACAAAGAACTACAACCGGCTCTTTGCGGAACGCCTGATCCTAAACAAAGTCCTCTCGAAGGATGCGTTCGTGAAATACATGGATGAGAGCGATGACGTGAACAATCGCATTCCGGGAGACGAAGAACTGATCCGGGCGTTCCATGATTCCGTGCTGCTCAACCGTTACGCCACCGGCGTGCTTTATCTCATCGAGAGCAAAATCCGCAACCGGAATCTGCACTCCACCAGGTTGCTGGGCGTCGACAAATACAGCTTGGAGCACATGATGCCCAAGAAATGGCGCAACAACTGGAAAGTGGACGATGAGGGCTTCAACGCCGATCGGCGGGACTTTATGCTCCTGACGCTCGGCAACCTGACCATCATCCAGCAATCACTGAACGCTTCGATCCGAGATGCGAATTGGGCAACTAAAAAGGTCGGCATCGGATCCAGAGGCGGTCTGATCAAGTACGCTGAGGGCATTGAGACACTGTCCGACTATCTGAACTTGGATGAGTGGAACGAGGATCGGATCAATGAGCGTGCTGACTGGCTTGCAGAAAAAGCGCTGTCGATCTGGAAGATCTGACCTGCATGACCTCATTGCCCATTAATCTGCACGAGGTGAAACATCATGACCACCGGCCAGCTGACTGCCAAACTGAACACCGCTGCCAATGAGACCGTTCCCGCGATTCGGGCCGGATTATGCCGGGAAGTGCTTTGCGATGCGGTGGATCTGATCTATGAGTGGGCGCATGTGCCGAAGCCGAAGGGCGCTTCCATGCTGGAGCTCATCGACAGCACGGTTGTGTCCTCCTTCGTCGACGATGCCGACATGGTGAACAGCCTGCACTATGTCCGCATCCTGGGCATGAACGCCAGGCATGGCCGCAGCGTGCACAAGAAGGAAGCGCAGTTGGCGCTGGACAATGTCACATGGCTTGTCGGTCTGATCCTCGCCAGAGAGACAGGCACCGATGCAGGCTATCACAAGCCGACTTACATGAGCGAAGCCGCCACGCGACGCCTGTATGTCGATCTGTACCTGAAGGAAGCCGGATGGGATGTGCTGGAAACAGAGAATCAAGCGCTCCCGGGCAAGGCCGGTATCGAGATCGAAGTGCACGGTATGCCCAATCCGCAGGGCAAAGGCTACTGTGACTATGTGCTCTACGGCAGAGACGGCAAACCGCTGGCCATCGTCGAAGTGAAAAAGACCTCTGTCACCAAGGAAACCGGCCGGCATCAGGTGGACCTGTACGCTGAGTGCATGAAGGCCGTGTACGGCTATAAGCCCATCATGTACTACACCAACGGTTATTCCACCAGCATCATCGACGGCATCTACCCGGATCGCGAAGTGATCGCCTTCCACTCTCTGGAAGATTTGGAGCTGATGATGCAGCGCCGGTCCAGAGGCAATATCACCGATCTGACGATCAACGATGAGATCACCGGTCGGCCCTATCAGAAAATCGCTATCACGAATGTCTGTGAGTGGCTGAACGACAAACATCGGCGCGGCCTGATCGTCATGGCCACCGGCACCGGCAAGACCCGTCTCGCCATCTCGCTGGTAGACATTCTGGCCCGGAACGGCTGGGTGAAGAATGTGCTGTTCCTGGCGGATCGGACCGCACTGGTCAATCAGGCGAAGCGGAATTTCGCCATGCTGATGCCCAACATGAGCATCTGTGAACTGAGCGCCAACGGCGAGAAGGACTACAACGCCCGGCTGATGTTCTGCACCTACCAGACGATGATCAACTACATCGACGCCGAGGACAAACGCTTCTCCACGGGGCGATTCGACCTGATCATCATCGATGAGGCGCATCGCAGCATCTTCAACCGTTACGGAACCATCTTCCGCTATTTCGACAGCTTCCTCATCGGCCTGACCGCCACACCGAAGAATGAAGTGGACGCTAACACCTACCGGATCTTCGGCTGTGAGGCCGGTGTGCCCAACTACGACTACGGATTGGAAGAGGCGATCAAGGATAAGTATCTGGTTGGCTATCATGTCATCAATCGGACTTCCAAGCTGATGCAGGAAGGCATCAAGTATACACATTCATCGGGACTTAACACCTACGTCAGAAATACCAATTTGCTACCTTGCGGAATCCATCGCCATCTGAATTGTTCTCTGAGCTCATCATCGGCGCAAACCAAGCCCGATGTGTTGACTTGAATTTTCTCCATGCGCTGTCGGATTTCGAACCAGATGCTGAATGCAGATCGGCATCTGTATAGGTGTCACCCACTTTGAGCTCACAATCATGCCATTTCACAAGCCGCTGCACCTGGGTTTCATTGCCATGCGCTCCGCTGCGCTCCATCAGGTCGAACAAAACCGCGCCGGGCGGAGTGGGCAGGACTTCGATTTTTGCACCCAACGGCACATAGCGATCAAGCATTTGAGAGAACACGCCGGGATACTTCTCAATGTCGATGAACAGGTGATAGGTATAGTCTTCAGCACAATCCGCGTTACGAATAATGCCCCTGAAGATCATCTGCTCGATCTCTGCAAAAAGCGAACGGCACATGGTGTCCTGCAATTCTTCAGCGTGTCTTTTCGCGAACCTGTCCAGAATCTCGCTCTGTGATTTCATCAGGTCAATAGGCGTCTCTGGCGGGAAGGCTACCCTTGTACTGTATGGCTTCCATCTCTCATTGACATCCACCAACTGCCTGAGTTCATCGTCTTTGTCTCCTTTGGACCCGCTTGGATTCGTTGGATTACCCGGGGCATACTGTCCTTGCTTGTCCTGCTTGTCGATATCGCGCAGATACTCATCCAGCAGGCAGCGGAAATACACCCATTCAGGGAAGCGATTCATGCCGATCTGAACAATATGCTTGGCTTCTTTGAAATTGTTCTTACCGACGATGTCACCGAAATAGTCACTGTTCGGCGCACCGATCATGTCTTTCAGTCTCTCCCTGTGATCCTGATAGGTAAACAGCACCCAGTTCGGGTCTTTTCTGATCCCATGTGTGTCGACATACTGCCTGACAGTGCGGCCAACCATCTTCACATAGTCGTCCGAGCTATCCAACTTGCTCCGTGTAGTATTGAGATTGATGATCTTGATTCTCAGATGATTCAGCGGTCGTTTTGTCTGGCAGTCATCCCTGAAATCGTACTCATCCAACAGATACTCCGGTGATATTTCCGCTGTGCCGTCCAAAATGATCACCTTGGCCGGAATGCCCTGAATACAATGCCGGTTGTCTGTCATCGTGGCAATCATCGCGTTGTATTGTGTTCTGTTCTCTTCCCTGCTTACCAGGTTGCTGCACACAAGTCCCGGCGCTCTCTCCATATCCAGTATGGCGTGGATACTCTGGAAGATCTGCTTGGACCCTCTGCCGGAAACGCTCTCCTCGAGTCTCATTCGACTCCGGCCGATTTCATTCAGCACATCGATCTCATCGTTCTCCACCTCACTGTGGTAACTGTCAAAATCCGGCTTCCACAGAAAACGATACCGCGGGAGTTCAGTGAGGTTATCCTGCGTTTCAGTGATCAGCACTTCACAATCGCGGGCAAGCAGCCCTAGTGTATAACCGATGCCGGACTGGACTCCCTGGAATGTTCCGTTGAGCGCTGCATTGATATTGCCCAGCACTGTTCCGTCAATGCCGATAGCAGTTTGCCATCAATGCGAGAAAACATGATGCATCGGAAGTATGGTCGCCATAATGAGGAGATCACTCACCCGGAAACCGTCTGTGCAGAAAACGCGGAGGAAGCGGAACAGACAGTCCGCGACAATGTGGAAACCCCGGACTTCATTCGCCGCATGCTGCGCGGGGACTTTGCCGCCGACCCGGTTGATCCCCACGTTTTCAGCGTGGTGGAGATCAAGCCTACCGATGCGGAAATTCAGGCGGTCAGGAACTGGGCGGCCAATGCGGTCGCCTCCATGGCCTGCGAGGACACTGAGTTCGTTTACCGTACCGCCACCCGTGAGGACATTGAAGACACCTTCACCCACTGGATTCTGGAGCAACAGAATAATCATCCCGTCCCGGATGCTAATATATCAAGTTAATGTATTACCCAGCATGATAAAAATGTATGACCATTATGGTGGTAATGCTAGCCAAATCATGTCATTCGTTGTCTACCCGGAACTCATTGACGATATGTTGCAAATCTCTCCAAGTGTATTCGGATGGGCATATGGTTGGAATCTGAGAAGGCCTGAGGACTTTGCGTTTTTTCGTGCTGACGGTTCTGCATTTTTCCACTCGAGGATTCATGAAGGGTTTTGCTATCTAGAGCCCCGGGAAGATGAAGCTGTCGATAGTATTATTCAGGATCTTAGGTGGAAAGAAGAATCTGATTCAACAATGGCACAGTTTTAGGATCGGTTCACCAGGTTTGTGATGGAGTATCTCCATTCGTCCGATCCATCAGATCATTCACAGGGATGGATACGCATCATACAGTTGTACATCCATGATCCAATCCAGCAAGTAACTGAGTTTTACAAAATCCTGCACGAATATGGCCATCGTTTTCTTCAACAATGATGAACGGGCCTGTCCCCCTATAACCAGGCAGGCTGTATCACCGGAATACCGGCATTGAGAACCCTTCCACGATCGCCGGCCCAGAGCATTGCCCTCTCTTCCCCACCATCGCACAAACCGACAGACCGCACGGGCCACCGATTGACAACCGATAAACGTATGGTGTATAATTTCCGCATCCCGAAAGGATCATCAACAGAAGACAAGCCGGACCGCGAATCCGGCAGAGCATACCCGTCTTCCGGAGGCTTCGGAACGAATGAACGACACGAACACAACCGTTTACAGGGCAATCCTTGACGCCAACAGGAACCGGCTTGACGCGCCCGCGCTGCTGGCCGGCGGGGAGACGGTGTCCTATGCCGAGCTGTTTGGGATGGCGGACAAGGCGGCGGATATCCTCGCCACGGCCGGCGCGAAGGCGGGCGACCTGATCCTCGCCCAGATCCACGGGACGCCCGAATCGGCCGCCCTGCTGCTCGCCGCCAGCAAGATCGGCGTTACCGTGATGATGCTCAATCAGCGGACCAGCGAACAGACGCTGGCGACGCTGGTGGAGCATTTTGACACCCGTTTTCTGTTTGTCATGGAGAAATTCTTCCTGACCATCGCCGACTACTCTTTCATCAACGACGACAAAACGGTGGTCATCCTTCCGCTGAAGGCCGACCGGGCTGCCCCCGCCGGAAGCGCACCGGGCGCTTTTTCCAATATCATCAAGTGGAGCGGGTTCCTGAGGCTGCCGGCCGACATGAAAGCCCCGGAGGTGACCCACGGCCGGTATCCCATGAGCATATGCTCAACCTCCGGGAGTACGGGCGTCCCGAAGGGCATCGTGCAGACGAACCAAAGCTGCGTGGAGCTGATGCGGATCTTTGGTCCCGCTGTCTCCGGCTGGACCGAGAAGGACCTGTACGCCTGCGTATTTCCGTTTTTCCTGACCTCCGGACAGTCCTTCAACCTGTTTTTGCCCCTGTCGGCCGGCATGACGGTGCTGATCGACCCGGATTTGTCTTTAGAGGCCTTCTATGACGCCGTTGAGCGAACCGGTCCGACCATCACGCTGCTGGTCAAGTACAACTGGATCAGTATGATCCGAATCGCGGAGGAGCGGGGCGTCAGGCCGGATCTGTCCCGGCTCCGCATGGCCTACGCGGTCGGCGCGAAACTGACCGACGCGGAGCGGGAGAGAATCGACGGCTTCCTGTCCGAGTGCGGCGCTTCATGCCGGATCACCAGCCTGTTCGGGCTCTCCGAGACAAATTCCATCCTCGCAGGCGAGGCAAAAGGGGACGCCGGCTGGTATTTCAGGCCGCTTGACGGCGTCCGGATCCTGTGCAGGTCAGAGCAGACCGGGGAGGCGCTCGGCCCTGGGCAGCGGGGGCGCCTGCTCTTCCGGACGCCATGCCTGATGCAGGGCTATCTGCTGGACACCCGCATGACGGAAAAAGCCTTTGTGAAGGACGCCGACGGACAGACCTGGTTCGATACCGCGGACATCGGCTATCTGACGGAAGACGGCGGTTTTGTCGTGGAGGGAAGGCAGGCCGACCTGTTCCGGTTCAACGGCAAAAGCGTCTATGTGTTCGAAGTCAAAAAGCTGCTGGAAGCCAGCCCTTGGGTCAGAACCTGCGAGGTTTACTTCAACCGCACCAAGGATGAACTGTGGGCCTACGTCGTGCCGGAGGAGACCTGCCTGATCCCCCGCGGAGGCGGGGATGAGGCGTGCCGAAAAAGGCAGGAGGAGACAGCCGGGCAACTGGAGGATGATCTGGTTTCCTCCGGGAAGATCGTGCTGTTCCCTGCCAAATATCGGTTTTTGGAAGCGATTCCGCTCACCAGAAGCGGAAAGCCCGATATCCTGGCCATGCTTGACATGGAGGGCTATATCGTCCCAGCGCATAAGAAAGGAGCAAGCAATCCATGAAAATTGTCTTTTACACATCGTTTTCCAGCGAGCGGATGGCACAGGGCTACACGACGGAGTACCTTCCGTCCGCCACGGATCTGTGGGAAGGGGTCCTGAAAGCCTTTCCGGAGGATGACATCACCGTCCTGTGCAGCGCCACGGAGATCGACCAGGTCCCCGCGGAGTCGGCGCATGTCCATTTCAGGCCCATCGCCCTGGAAGACTCGATCGCCGGGATCGCCGACGCGATCGAAGCCTGCCGCCCCGACGTCGCGGTGGCGGTATCCAGAAGCGCGTATCCCTTCGACTGGAATCCCATCAAGGATTCGATGATCACAGAGGAGCTTGAGCGCAGGGGGATCCGAGCGCTGGCCCACCCCACCTTCTTCTCCGTCGCCTGCGCCGACAAGTGGAGATCGAATCTGCTGATGCGGGTGGCCAGGCTGCCCGTGCTTCAGTCGGTCTACGTGGATATGAATATGTTCTGGTGCGAGAAGACCATGGACTCGGTCTCGGTGAACATCTACCGGGAATACATCGAGCAGCGCCTGCGCCAGCTCTCCTATCCGGTCATCGTCAAGGGAATCTTCGGGACAGGCGGCAAGATGATTACCTGCGACAGCTTCGAGGCGCTGCACGAGTTCCTGATGAACGGCCATCCGGACTCGCAGGACTACTATGTCGAAGAAAAGGCCGAGGGGGAAGAGCTGGGCGTCGAAATCTACGGACAGGACGGGCACTATGAAATCGGGCCCTTCCTCTACCTGAACACCGAGAAAAAGGGATACGACTTTTTCAAGCAAAACCTGAAGTTTGGCCCGGTGACGGATCCAAAGTATGGGCTGGACGAGCTGCGGGAGAAGCTGTATGCCTTTGCCCGGGCGGCCCGGCTGTGCGGCGGCATGGAGATCGACCTGATCTACCGGGACGGCCTCTGCTACCTGATCGACCTAAACCCGAGGTGGTCCGGGCTCTCAAAGCTCTCCTTCGCCTGTGCGGGGACGGATCCCATGCGGGCCTACGCGGATCTTGCGCACGGCAAAAAGGTGTACAGGACAGCATTCAGACCCCACATCAGCTTCCGGATTTCGGTGGCGGATGACCGGCAGGAGCAGGCGCTCCGGCAATGCCCGCACGTGATCGCCATGACGCTCCGAAAGCCCGTTCCGCAGGGCGGCAAACCGGGCACGGCCAAGGTCATCTACGGCGGTTTCGATACGGTGGCGGAATTGATCGCGGGGGTGAAGGCCGATCTGGCGGCTTTCCCGGAGGACTATGTCGCCGGCATCGCGGAAAAGCTTGAAACTCAGTGGATTCAACAGGAGTGAACCGGCAGAGAAGGAGATGATTGCATGGTGATCTGGGGACTGTTGGGAAACGTGGACCAGGAAATCGAAAAAAGAGGAATGGACTTCTATGACAAGGCGTATGAAACGGGCATCCCAGGCGTTGAGCTCCGGCTGATCCTGCTGGATTATCTCGAGATCGACGCGGAATGCGGGAAACCCCTGAGCGTGCGCTACAAGGGCTCGGATCTGCCGCTCCCGGATTACTTCTGGAGCATGATCACCAACACGGATTCCCTCATCGTGGAGAAGCTGCTGGTCCGGGCCGGGGTCAAATCGATCCTGGACCTGGCCGAGTTTGACGCCGCCCGCAGCAAGGTGCTGACCTACGAGCGCCTCGCCGCGGCGGGAGTGCCGTTCCCGAAGACAAGGCTGTTCTTCCGGCACACCGGCTTCTCCGACGTCAGCGGGGAGCTGGGCCTTCCCTTTGTCGTCAAGCCGGACGACGGTTACGCCGGGATCGGCGTGGCGCTGATCCGCAGCGAGGAAGACTGGCTTGCCTATCAGAAAACGATGCAGCAGGGCGTTCCTTACATGGCGCAGGAGTACATCTCCACGTCGAAGGGACGGGATTGCAGGGTCGTCATGATGGGCGACCGGTTCATCTATTCCGTCATCCGTCAGGCGGGCGACCCGGAGGAGTTCCGGTCCAACACCCACAGAGGGGGAAGCTCGACCTTCACGACGCCGGACGAGAAAGCCCTGGAGATCGCAAGGGCCGCTTCCCTCAGCTTCCAGCTCCCTGTCCTCGCCGTCGATCTTCTCTACGCCGGAGACGGCTACAAGGTGGCGGAGGTCAACGCGTTCCCCGGCGTTCCGGGCAAGTTCAGGGGACAGATCCTGCAGGGCGTGATCGCCTTCTTCAACAGCCGGATAAAAAAGCACGCGGAAGGTTGAGGCTATGGTTTCGTTCCTGTGGAAATACCTGAAGAGACACCTTCCCGCGCTGGCAGCCAACGCGCTGCTCATCTGCGTGCAGACCTATCTCCTGGTCATCGTCCTCATGGGCCAGATGAAGGACATCATCAACCTGGGGGTTGAGGCCGGAGACATGGATTACATCCTCTCCGCGGGCCTGCGCATGCTCCTGATCATCCTGGCCATCGGCGCCTGCACCGTCGGCTACTCCTACCTCAGCGCCGCCCTCACGGCCGACGTGGTCGGAAGCATCCGGACAGATCTCAGCCATCGGATCCTGGAGCTGTCGCTGAAGGATTTCGGGCGCTTCGGGGGCGGAAGCCTGCGCTCCAGGGTGACCTCGGACACCATCTCCATCCAGCTTTTGCTGATCAACCTGCTCCGCTTCGGCTGCACCATCCCCATCGTGCTCCTGTGCATGCTGGCGGTGATCGCGAAGATCAGTCTCCGTTTGTTTGTCCCGCTGGCGGCGGCCTTTTCCCTGATCTCCCTGTTCCTGTTCCGGTTCGGCAGCCGGGCGAGGCCCCGCTACAAGGCGCTGAGCGGCACGCTGGACGAGATCAACCAGGCCGTGGGTGAAAACCTGCAGGGCGTCCGCACGATCCGCGCCTTCCGCACCCAGCAGGCGGAGCTGGACAAGCTCACCGCCCTGAACGAAAAGGGCAGGGCGCAATCTATCCGCGCGGGCTTCGCCACGCTGTGGCTCTCGCCGGTCTCCCTGCTGGCGATGAACTGGTGCACCGTGCTGATCTACGTTCTGGGAACGCAGGAGATCAGAAACAGGATGCTCTCGCTGGGAAGCCTGCTTCTGCTGTTCCAGTACATTGGGTATTTCATCAGCTGCCTCTCCATCATTCCGACCCTGGTCAACGTTGTGCCGAGGGCTTCCGTGGCCGTCAGGCGGATCCGGGAACTGACGGATCTGGAAAGCGGCACCGGCTGTGGCGGTGCGGATCCGTCCTGCACGATAACCGGCGGCGCGGTGTCCTTTTCCCGCGTCTGCTTCGGATACAGCGGCGGGAAAAACGTGATCGACGACGTGAGCTTTGAAGCCGCGGCCGGGCGGGTCACGGCGCTCACCGGCGCCACCGGCAGCGGCAAGACGACGCTGCTCAATCTTTTGGAAGGGCTGTACCGGAAGGATTCGGGATGCATTGAACTGGACGGCAGACCGGTGGAGGATTTCACGGACGAAAACCTCCGGGCCGGGATGTCCTATTGCCTGCAGAAATGTCCGGTCTTTCAGGCCACGGTGAAAGAGAACATCCTGGCCGGAAGCCCTCTGGACGAGGAACGTCTGCGGCGCGTGATGGCGGTGTCCTGCTTCGACGAGGTGGCGGACGGGCTGCCCGAAGGCCTGGATACCGTGATGGCGTATGAGGGGATGAACCTTTCGGGCGGGCAGAGGCAGCGGCTGAACATCGCGCGCTGCCTCTACCGGGACGTGCCCGTCTATCTGTTTGACGACAGTTTTTCCGCCCTGGACCCCAAGACCGAAAAGAAAGTCCGGGAGGACGTGTTCGACTTTCTGCGGGGGAAAACGGTGCTGATCGTGGCCCAGAAGATCGCCTCGGTGCAGCACGCGGACCGCATCATCCTGCTCGACGACGGCCGGATCTCGGCCCAGGGCACCCATGAGGAGCTGCTGCAGACAAGCCCACTCTATCAGAGTATACTCGAAACGCAGGTGTACAGTGATGAAGAAAGAATCTCTCGCAAGACGAATCCGGTCTGATCTCAGGGGCCGGTCCGGGGCGATCTTTCTCTCCGCGCTCCTGCTGCTTGCCGGCAATTTCTGCATGGCCAGGATCCCGGTGCTGTCCGGCCGGATCACCGACGGGATCGCCGGCGCCGCCCGGAGCGGAGACTGGGACGCGCTGCGGCTGGCCGGGCCGTGCGTCACGCTGATGCTCTTTTACCTGTTCGGCCATGGCGTGGGGATCCTGTCCAACACAACGCTGATGTACGTTTCCCAGGACATGATCCTGAAGCTGAGGAAACGGGCGGAGGAGAAGATCAACCGGCTGAGCATCTCCTACCTTGACACGCATCCACAGGGGGATATCCTCTCCAGGGTCACGGGCGATATTCAGTCGTTTTCGGGCATGCTCGACCCCACGATCCCGGAGCTGTTCAGCCAGTCCGTCCTGCTACTTGCGGTGGCCGCGGGCATGATCCTGACGGATTGGCGCCTTGCCGCCATCTACATGGTCATGCTGCCGCTGAACTTTCTGATCGTCCGTTTCATCTCCCGGAAGACCAAAAAGCTGTTCACCGCCCAGCGGCAGGCGGACAGCGAGCTCAATTCGGCGCTGATGGACATCATGGCAACGCACGCCGCGGTCAAAGTGTACGGCTGCGAAGCTCAGCGGCGGGAGAAACTCGGGAAACTGATCAAAAGGAACCGGGACGCGTTTGTCTCCTCGCGCTTTTACTCGGGCTTCCTGATCCCCGTCAGCATCCTGATGAACAACCTGGCCTACACGGCCCTGTGCGTGGCCGGAGGCGTCATGCTGCTAAACGGCTCGCTGACCCTTGGCGCTTTCCAGGCCTTCCTGCTCTTCGGGAATATGCTCCAGTCCCCCCTGCAGTCGTTCTCCACCTCCATCGTGAACCTCCAGTTCGGGCTGGCCGCGGCGGTCCGGGTGTATGAATTCCTGGACGAGCCCGAGGAGGCGTCGGAGCCGGCGCCCCGGGATGTCCAAACGGCAAAGCCCGTGGCGACGTCCGGCGCGGTGGCCTTCTCCCACGTGGCCTTTTCCTATCACAGCGATCAGCCGCTGATGAGGGACGTAACCTTTGCGGTCCGCCCCGGGGAGAAGGTGGCCATCGTGGGGCCCTCAGGCGCGGGCAAAACGACCCTGGTGAATCTGCTGATGCGCTTTTACGACATCTCCGGCGGGCAGATCCTGCTGGATGGCCGGGATATCGCCGAGATGAGCCGGGACGAGGTCCGGTCCAGATTCTGCATGGTCCTGCAGGATTCCTGGATCTTCACGGGCACCATCGCGGAGAACATCGCCTACGGGAGAGCGGGCGCGTCCAGGGAGGACATCGAGCGGGCCGCCCGCCTCACCCACTGCGATTCCTTCATCGCAAAGCTTCCGGACGGGTATGACACAGTGATCAGCCAGGAGAGTTCGGCGCTTTCCTCCGGAGAGAAGCAGCTTCTGTCCATCGCCCGGGCCGCCATGGCGGATCCGGACATCCTGATCCTGGACGAGGCGACCTCACAGGTGGACACGCGCACGGAAGTGCTGATCACCAGAGCGATGGACACCATCACCGACAACCGGACGAGCTTTGTGATCGCACACAGACTGTATACCATCAAGAACGCGGACAAGATCCTGTTCATGCACGGCGGCGACATCGTGGAGACCGGGACGCACGGGGAACTCATGGCGTTGAACGGCCGGTACGCGGAGATGTACAGGAGTATGGTTTAGACCAGCGCAAGGTGATAGCATGCTGAAGAAAAAACTGATGAATTCCCTGATCTGCCACATCATGAAGCGGCGCGGCGCCCTCTCAGTGCACCATCTTGACCGGGTCTCAAGGAGGGCGGTTTCGGTCTCCGAAGAGATGCTGCGGCAGATCCTGTCCGACAACCGCGATACGGAGTACGGCAGAAAGCATCATTTCGCTGAGATCGTGAGCTTTGCGGAGTACAGGGAGCGGGTGCCCTTTACCACCTATGACGACTATGCACCCTATATCGAGAGGATGATCCGAAACAATGAAGAAAACCTTCTGACCGCCGATCCGGTGGTGCACTACGCCCTGACCTCCGGCAGCGTGGGTGTGCCCAAGCAGATCCCGGTCACCAAAAAGGCGTTGGACCAGTATCTCCTCTATGCCGGCAGCATGATCTTCGGCGTGCTGGACGAGTACTACAGGGACACGACCGGGCGGACCTGCACCAACGGCTTCTGCCTCAACACGCTGGAGGCTCCCCTGAAGACAACGGCCAACGGCACGCCACAGGGAGCCATCTCCGGGGCGGTGCTGCGCCCGTACACAAAGCTGCTGGGGGCTTATATGACGTCCCCGGCGGAGCTGATCTTCCCGACGGCTGAGATGAACATGCCCTACCTGAAGCTCCTCTTTGCGCTGTCGGAGAGAAATGTCACCTGCATGCTCAGCGCATTCATGACGGGCCTTGTGGACCTGATGACTTACCTCGAGATCAACTGGGGAAGGCTGTGCGACGACATCGGGAAGGGAACGATCAACGAGGAGATCTCGATGCCCGAAGAACTCCGGCACCGCTTCCTCGCTCTGCGCAGGCCGGACCCGGAACGGGCGGAGGAGCTGAGAAAAGAGTTTTCCCGGGGGTTTGACACGCCCATCATCCCGCGGATCTGGAAGAACTTCCGGTGGCTCGCCGCCATCGGAACGGGCGGGTTCACCCAGTATGCCATCCGTATGCGCAAGTACACGGGCAAAAACATCCCCTACAGCAACCTGAACTACGCCGCCTCGGAGTGTCTGATGGGGGCGGCGAGACGGACGGGGGATCCCTCCTATGTGCTGCTGCCGGACACAGGCTTTTTCGAGTTTATCCCGACGGACGGCAAGGATGAGAACGCCACCTGCACCATCGAAGAACTGGAGCAGGGCAAGGACTACGAGATCGTTGTGACCAACCTGTCTGGCTTTTACCGGTACCGGATTGGTGATGTGGTGCGGGTGACCGGTTTCTACAACGAGGCCCCGACCATCCAGTTCCTGTACCGGAAAAACCAGACGGTCTCCATCGCGGGAGAAAAGACGAACGACGAAGCGATCCGGTGGATGATCACAAAGTTCCACGAGGATACGGGCATCCTGGTCCGGGACTACAGCGTCTATCCCGACACGGACCACAAGCCCGGCCGCTATGTCATCCTGATCGAGCCCGAAGGGGCGATCGATCCCGCGGAGCTGCCCCGGTACCGGGACATCCTGGAGCAGCGCCTGGGTGAGGCGAATCCATCCTTCGGCGCCAAAGTCAGCCGGGCGATCCTCGGGCGCACCAAGCTCTGCGTCGTCCAGCAGGAAACCTATATGCTGTACCGGGACACCCTCGTGTTCAGGGGCATTTCGCAGAATCAGATCAAGCCGGTCCGGGTCATTGACACCCCGATGAAAAAGCGGTTCTTCTTCGGCCTGATCGATTGCGAGATCGAATGACGGGACGCCGGGAGCCGTACGCCGCAGATGAGTGGACTGAATATGCTCATTTGCACGACTGATAAGCCGCCCAAAGGAGAAATCGGCATGAAGACAAGACTGTTTCTGCTGGCCCTGCTGGCGGGTCTGCTCTGCTGGACCGCCGCGCTGGCCGATACCAGCGGCACCACCAACGGCGTCGAGTGGATCGCCGATGACACCCAGGCCGCCGTTGTCGGCTACACCGGCCGCCTGTCCAGCCTCTCCATCCCCTCGAAACTGGGCGGCAAGCCGGTCACCATCATCGGCCCGGGCGCGTTCAGCGGCAACACCACCGTCCGGACCATCACGCTGCCCTCCACCGTCGCCCTGATCTGCAATCAGGCCTTTGCCGGCAGCGTTCTGAAATCCATCACCATCCCGGACGCGGTCCAGGTGATCGACGAGCGCGCGTTCGACAGCTGCACGGCGCTGACCACCGTCAACCTCCCCGCCTCCCTGCTCGCCATCGGTCCGCAGGCCTTCCGGGGCTGCACCGCCCTCACGAAGGTGACCGTTCCCGCCGATGTGATCTTCATCGACGACTGCGCCTTCCAGGGCTGCGAGGCCCTGACGACGGTCACTTTCTCCGGAACAGCCCTGCAGTCCCTCGGCGACCAGTGCTTCGCCCAATGCTACAAGCTCCAGACCGCCGCCCTGCCGGAGGGCCTGCTGGAACTGGGTTCCGAGTGCTTCAAGCAATGCATCGGCCTGACCGCGGTCAGCTTCCCCTCCACGCTGGAAAGCATGGGCTCATCCTGCTTCTACCGGTGCATCTCACTCACCGCCGTCAGTCTGCCCGCCTCGCTGACCGAGCTGGAGGACAGCACCTTCCACAGCTGCTCTGCATTGACCGCCCTGAGCCTTCCGGACGAACTGGAGACCATCGGTCAGGATTGCTTCCGGGGCTGCAGCGCGCTGACGTCCGTCACCCTGCCGCCCACGCTGACAACCATCGGGCAGAACGCCTTCAACAACTGCTTTTCCCTCGCGCAGGTCACCCTCCCCGACAGCCTGGAGGACATCGGCAACTACTGCTTCCAGTACTGCTACGCCCTGACCGAAGTCCACTTCGGCGCGAACCTGAAGCGTGTCGGGAGCTACGCCTTCCAGTATGCCCCTCTCAGCGCGATCGAGCTTCCGGACGGCGTCCTGACGCTGGACAGCGGTGCCTTCGCCGGCGCGCAGATCACGGAGATCACCATTCCCGCCTCCGTCACCACCCTCGGTTCCTACGTCCTGAGCGGCTGCACGAACCTGAGCAGCGTCGACATCCGCTGCAGCCTGACGCGGATCCCGGACAGCTTTTTCAACGGATGCAGCAGCCTGACGGAGTTCATCCTGCATGAGGAGACCACCGCCATCGGCCAGAGCGCCTTTGAGGGCACCGGCCTGACCGGCTCCCTGGTCATCCCCGCGCAGATCACGGAGATCGGCCCGTACGCCTTCCGGGCCTGCACCGGTCTGGAGGAGGTCACCCTCCCGGAGGGCATCACCGTCGTTCCGTATTCGCTGTTCTTTGAGTGCAGCGGCCTGCACACGGTGCACTTCCAGGGCGCCGTGACCGAGATCCAGCGCGACGCCTTTGCCGCCACAGGCCTGACGGAATTCGTCTTCCCGGAGACGGTGACCACCATCGGCACGGGCGTGTTCCGCAACAGCCAGATCCAGCGCGTCACCTTCCCGTCCGGCTGCACCGGCATCCCCATGGACACGTTCTACGGCTGCACGCAGCTGACGGAATTCGATGTCCCGCCCCAGATCCAAACCATCGCCACGAAGGCGTTCTCCGGCTCCGGCCTGCGGCGGATCGTCCTGCCCCCGACGCTGATCCGCCTCAGTGACGCCTTCTCGGGCTGTGTCGACCTGGAGGAAATCCGGATCCCCGACGGCGTGGACATCAGCGTTCTCGCGGGCAGCAGTCTGGCCGGCTGCACGGCATTGACCGATGTCCGGCTCCCCGCCGACATGACGGTCATCCCGACCGGCTTCTTCAGCGGCTGCTCGGCCCTGGAAGAGATCACGATCCCCTCCGGGGTGACCGACATCGGCTCCAAAGCCTTCGAGCACTGCAGCAGCCTCCGGCGCGTCACCTTCCCGGAGGGCCTGAAGCAGATCGACACCAACGCGTTTGCCTACTGCGCCGCGCTGGAGCAGGTCACGCTGCCGGCCAGCCTGGTGCGGGCTTCGTCGGGCGCATTCTACTACTGCACCGTCCTCAGCCGGGTGACCGTGCTGGGCGTCGACACCGCCGTCAACAGCGCCTTCCACATCACCAGCAAACCCAAGGATTTCCGCTGCCTGCGAGGCTCGAAAGCGGAGTTGTATTTCACCTCGAACAATATCCCCCACACGGTCATCGGCTCGGAGCTCCTGATCCTCCCCCGGGACCTGACCGCCATCGGCAGCCAGGCCTTCGCCGGCGTATCCGCGGACATCATCTGCATCGGCGGACAGGTGACGGAGATCGCCCCGGATGCCTTCGACCCCGGCGTAACCCTGGTGGTTGTGCCGGACTCCTACGCCGAAACCTGGGCACAGGACCACGGATTTGCCTTTGTCAACTGACGAAGCGGGCCGCTCCCGAAGGTTCCAGCTTATCAGCCGGGCCCCTGAAACAAAAACACACAGCGAAGAACCCTCCCGCCGCCAAGCCCACACCGGCCCCGGCGGCGGGTTTTTTCGCATCGCCTCATCATGCCGAAGTCCTTATTCGCCGCAGAGCGGGACAGCGCAAAAAATAGGCAGCCTTCTGTCAAAATTTGGAGAGCGGGAGCCGGGGAAGACGCACTACAATGCCGGTTGGAGGGAACCGGGAAGTACCCCCTGCGGGCCCGGATGTCCCTGACCGCGGCCGGGAGGGACGGTTCAACTTCCGAACAGGTGCGGCGACCGGCGGACCGGCCTGCGCCGGGCGGGCACCGAACAAAGGAGTATTCCGATGCTGAAGCAATTCCAATGGCTGTGGGACAACATGGATCCGCACTATCGGATCCGCCATGTCCTGGCGCTGGTCTTGTGCGTGTTCACCTGCCTGCTGCTGCTGGTGAACCCGGCGCTGTCCCAGCGGCTGATCGACGATGTGATCATGGCCCGGAACCCAGACCCGCTGCATGGGCTGCTGGGCCTGATGCTGCTTGCCAAGCTGGGGCGGGAGGGCATGCGGTATCTGATGGTGGTCACCCTGGAAACGGACGCCCAGAACGTGGTGTTCAACCTGCGCTCCCGGCTGTTTGAGCGGCTGCAGTACAGCGACATGCGGTACTT
>JBGVCH010000088.1:0-4485 GCA_045226335.1 Christensenellales bacterium
GGCCTCCGCCAGGCCGATCTCCCACGGCAGGCCCGCGTGGTGTACGCTGCTCATCGGAGCCGCGCCCGTGCCGCCCTCGCCGCCGGAGATCAGGATCCCGCCCGCCCCGGCCTTGGCCACGCCGCTGGCGATGGTGCCCACGCCGGTGGAGGAGACCAGCTTGACGGTGACCTTGGCCTGCTCGTTGGCGCACTGCAGGTCATAGATCAGTTCCGCCAGGTCCTCGATGGAGTAGATATCGTGGTGCGGCGGCGGGGAGATCAGGGAGATGCCGGGGGTGGAGCAGCGGGTCTTCGCCACGCTGTCGGTGACCTTGGCGCCGGGCAGGTGGCCGCCCTCGCCGGGCTTGGCGCCCTGGGCCATCTTGATCTGGATCTCCTTGGCCGAGAGCAGGTATTCCCGCGTCACGCCGAAGCGGCCGGAAGCCACCTGCTTGATGGCGGAGTTCAGCGACGTACCGAAGCGCTCGGGCAGTTCGCCGCCCTCGCCGCTGTTGGACTTGCCGCCCAGGCGGTTCATGGCCTGCGCCATGCACTCGTGGGCTTCCCGGGAGATGGAGCCGTAGCTCATGGCGCCGGTGCGGAAGCGCTTCACGATCTCGCTGGCCGGCTCCACCTGGTCCAGGGGGATCTCCCGGCAGGCGTCGAAGGCGAAGGTCAGCATGGAGCGGATGGTCCGGGGCCCTTCGTTTTCCACACGGGCGGCATACCGGTCAAACAGTTCCCGGCTGTCCGTCCAGACGGCCTGCTGCAGCAGATGGATGGTTTCGGGGGAGTACAGGTGCTCTTCCGCGCCTTCTCCCGTGCGCAGCCGATGCGTGCCGACGCTGGGGAGGCCCTTCTCCGCGGGGCTTCCGAAGGCCTCGGCGTGGTGATACCGGCTGTCGGCTTCCACCTTGCTCAGGTCCGTCCCGCCCAGCACATAGGGGGTATTCGAGAAGTACCGTTCCACAAACGGCCCGTCCAGGCCGACGGCTTCGAAGAGCTGGGCGCTCTGGTAGGCCTGCAGGGTGGAGACGCCCATCTTGGAGGCGATCTTCAGCACGCCCGCCGTCAGCGCCTTGTCGTAATCCCGGACGGCGTCCTCCGGGCTCTTCGTCACCTGTCCCTCCGCGCACATGGCCCGGATGCAGCCGTGGGCCAGCCAGGGGTTCACCGCGCGGGCGCCGAAGGCCACCAGCAGCGCCAGCTGGTGCACGTCCCGGGGCTCGCCGCTCTCGAGAATGACCGACACCGCCGTGCGCTTCTTGATGTGGATCAGGTGCTGCTCCAGCGCGGAGACTGCCAGCAGGGACGGAATGGCCAGGTGGTCTTCGTCAAGGCCCCGGTCGGAGAGGATCAGGATGTTGACCTTGTCCCGGCAGGCCTGATCACACTGGGAAAAGAACGTGGCCAGGGCATCCCGCAGGGTGGAGGACCGGTGGTACAGCAGCGGAACGGTGCGCACGGAAAACGCCGGATGGTCGATGTCCCGGATCCGGGCCAGCGCCTCCTCGGTCAGGACGGGGGAGGAGAGTTCCAGCACGGTGCAGTTGTCCGGCCCGTCCGAGAGCAGGTTGCCGTCGTCCCCGACGTAAATGGAGCAGTCGGTCTTGATCTCCTCCCGCAGGGCGTCGATGGGCGGGTTGGTCACCTGGGCAAAGCGCTGCTTGAAATAGTCGAACAGGGAGGGATGGGTCTTCGACAGCGCCGCCATCGGTTCGTCCGCACCCATGGAGACGATGGGCTCCGTGCCGTTCTGCGCCATGGGCGAAAGGATGTCGTGAAGATCTTCCCAGGTGTAATGGAAGGCTTTTGTCAGCCGCGATCTCCGGGAACGGTCGATTTCTTCCCCCGGGTCCCGGCCCTCGGGCAGTTCGTCCAGCCTGATCAGCTGACGCATCCACTCCGAATACGGGCGGGCCTGGGTGTAGCGGGTCTTCAGGGCTTCGCTCTCCAGCAGCTCGCCCGTGCGCAGGTCGGCCTCCAGCACGTCGCCTCCCGTCAGCTTCCAGCGGCGGAGGATGTGGGCGTTTTCCTCGAACAGGACGCCGGCCTCGGAGGTGAGGATCAGGCGGTGGTCGTCGGTCAGGGCGCAGCGCAGGGGGCGCAGGCCATTGCGGTCCAGGGACGCGCAGACCTTCTCGCCGTCGGAATACAGGATGGCCGCCGGGCCGTCCCAGGGCTCCATCATCGTGGCATAGTAGCGGTACAGATCGCGCCACGGCGCCTTCTGCCTTGCCCCCTGCCAGGGCTCCGGCAGGAGGATCATCCCCGCGAGGGACAGCGGGAAGCCGTTCATGGCGAGGAATTCCAGCGTGTTGTCCAGCATCTGGCTGTCGCTGCCGCCTTCCGCGACCACCGGCAGCACCCGGGCCATCTCGGCGCCCATGACCGGGGAGCGCATGGTCTCCTCCCGGGCCTTCATGCGGTCGTGGTTGCCGCGGATCGTGTTGATCTCGCCGTTGTGCAGGAGCATCCGCTGGGGGTGCGCCTTGCTCCAGGAGGGGAAGGTATTGGTGGAGAAGCGGGAATGGACCATGGCCATCCGCGTGACATAGCGCACGTCCTGGAGATCGTCATAGAAGGAGCGGAGCTGGTTCACCAGCATCATGCCCTTGTAGACGACGGTGCGGCAGGACAGGGAGCAGACATAGGCGTCGGTGTCCTGCTTTTCAAAGACCCGGCGCAGCACAAACAGCCGCCGGTCAAAATCGAGGCCGGTATCAACGCCCGCGGGCCGCTTCAGGAAGCATTGCCGGATGCGGGGCATGGTGCGGCGGGCGCCCGCCCCCAGCTGGGCCGGATGGCAGGGCACATCGCGCCAGCCCAGGACCGCGATGCCCTCGGAGGCGGCCAGCTGGTCAAAGATGCGGCAGGTGTTTTCCGCGCCCACCTCATCCTCCGGCAAAAAGAACATCCCCACGCCGTAGTCGCCGGCATTGCCCAGGGAGATGCCCTCTTCCTGGGCCCAGGCGGAGAATAGCGCGTGGGGAAGATTGGTCATGATCCCGACCCCGTCGCCGGTGGTGCCCAGCGCGTCGCTGCCGGCCCGGTGGGCCAGGCGCTCCACGATGGAGAGCGCCTGATCCACCGTGCGGTGGGTGGCCTTGCCGGTCAGGTCCGCGATGGCGCCCACGCCGCAGCTCTCGTGCTCCAGTTCTTCACGGTAAAGAGGATATTGCGGATCCCGCATGATTCTCTCCTCCATCTCCCTTGATGATTTGTGCGGCATAGTCGGCCATCCGCAAGCCGTGGTTCATGGCGTACTGCTGCAGAGCCCGGTGGGCCTGGGGCTCCGAGAGCCCGTCCCGCCGCATCAGCAGCTGTTTGGCCTTCTCCACCAGCTCCCGGTCATCGCCGGCCCGCTTCGGCAGGCGCATCTGGTGCAGCTGGGTCAACATCTCCACAGCCCCCAGCACCGTCTGCTGGGAAGCGGGCAGCGACAGGCGGAAGATGCCCGCTTCCTCGCAGGCCTCCAGCACCGGCGGTTTCGCGATCAGCAGGATCTGCACCTGGGACCCGTAGTCCCAGAAGAGTTCGTCCGCGCTGCAGTCCGGGAGCTGTCCCGCTAGGATCAGCAGCCCGTCGTCGCAGTCGTTCAGCACCCGGCGCAGTTCGCCGCCGCCGGCGCAGAGGCGGTACACCGGATGGCCGGAGGAGGACAGCAGCCGGGCCAGCTGTGCGCGGCTCTGCTCCGAGCTCCCCGCGATGATGATCCTCGCCACCGTCCTCACCTCCCGTCATCCACGCGGAATCAGTACATCACGATGTAGCGGTCGATCTCCCACTTGCTGACGTGCGTGCGGTAGGCGTCCCATTCCTTCTTCTTGCCTTCCACATACTGGCCCAGCACGTGCTCACCCAGCGCGGCGCAGATCACGGGGTCTTCCTCCAGGCAGGCCACCGCCTCGATCAGGGTGCCGGGCAGGGACTTGATGCCCTTCGCCTCGCGGGTGGCGGCGTCCATGGCGAAGATGTTCTCCGTGATCTCGTCCGGCGGGGTCAGGCCCTTCTCGATGCCGTCCAGGCCCGCCGCCAGGCACACCGCCATGTTCAGGTAGGGGTTGCAGCTGGGGTCGGGGCAGCGGAGCTCGACGCGGGTGCCCATGCCGCGGGCGGCGGGGATGCGGATCAGGGCGGAGCGATTGCTGGCACTCCAGGCCAGGTAGCACGGGGCCTCATAGCCGGGCACCAGGCGCTTGTAGCTGTTCACCAGCGGGTTGGTGACGGCCGCCATGCCGCGCACGTGGGCCAGAATGCCCGCGATGAAGGCATAGGCTTCCTTGCTCAGGCCGCGCTTGTCACCGGGATCGGCGAAGACGTTCTTCCCGTCCTTGAACAGGCTCATGTTGGTGTGCATGCCGCTGCCGTTGATGCCGAACACCGGCTTGGGCATGAAGGTCGCGTGCAGGCCGTTCTTCTGGGCCAGGGTCTTGACCGCCAGCTTGAAGGTCATGATGTTGTCGGCGGCGGTCAGGGCGTCGGCATACTTGAAGTCGATCTC
>JBGVCH010000089.1:0-28855 GCA_045226335.1 Christensenellales bacterium
TCTATTCACAGAATTGTCATTCATGCGTAAGCCCCGAAGGCCCGGACCCGCGCCGAAGGCGAAAATCCCGGCGGCCGGCGGGGCCGGCGCTTGACAGTTTCCGCCCGCGATGCTACATTGGCAGGGGCGGCGCGCGCCGGAATCCCCCACGGGAAAACGGCTCCGCGGGCCGGAGAGGAAAGAGGAGAAAAGCATGAAGAAAAAGTGGATCGCGGTCCTGGTCATCGCCGGCCTCCTGCTGGCGGCTGGGGCCGTGCTGTGGTTCTCCGGCGTCCTGCAGACCCGGATCCGCTACGAGAACCCGGAGGCCTACACCGCCGGCGAGGCGGAGATCCCCGGGGGCGTGGAGGACATCGATATCCACTGGATCTGCGGCAATGTCAACATCGCCTGGCATGACGGCGATGCCATCCTGCTGCGGGAGGAAGCCGGCCGGCCCATCCGGGATGACCTGCGGCTCCGCTGGTGGCTGGATGAGGACACAGGCATCCTCAGCGTACAGTACGGTGAGGACGGGGCCCGCATGCCCTGGAACTTCACCAAAACCCTGACCCTGACGCTCCCCGAGGGCACCCGCCTGGGGGACGCGCAGATCCGCGTCATCTCCGGCGACATCGGCATCCCGGCGCTCCGGGCCGACAGCCTGAACCTCACCATGACCTCCGGCAGCGCGGACGTGACGGCGGAGGCGGACGCCATCTCCATCCGGACCACCTCCGGTTCCATCCGGCTGGCCGCCTCCGGCAGTGCCGAGGAGATCACCCTGGACACCGCCTCCGGCCGCATCGACGTGACAGCCGCGGAGGTGGCCGAGTTTGACGCCCAGTGCACCTCCGGCGGCGTCAGCGCAGAACTGGAAGCGGCGGGTTCCGCCCGGATCACCGCCACCAGCGGCCAGGTGACGGCATCCCTGGGCGCCTTCGACCGGCTGGAGATCAGCGCCACCTCCGGCGGCGTGACGGCTTTCCTGCCGGAAGAGCCCGGGTTCACCGCGTACCTGGACATGGTCAGCGGCCGCGTTGCCTGCGACATGCCCCTGACCGTGGAGGGCAGCGGCCGTGTCTGCGGCGACGGCAGCGGCTTTGTGTACATCCGCACCATCTCGGGGAACATTGACCTCAAGCCGCTGGTGAAATGATTCTGTTCCTGTTTGAAGATGACGAGATAACAAGAGGGATTCCGCGCCTGCGGGCGCGGCCAGGGCTTTCCGATCGCCCTGGACCTTCGGGTTCGTCTCTCCCCACTTGACTTGTTGTTCTTCGCTGAATCGTATACCGCGTGACGCGGTTGCCATCAAGTGAAAACCCTGACGAAGTGCCAGGGTTTTGTCATGAAAATTCTTGTAAATGCTTGGCGTGCGCATGCTGTCAGACGATGATGGCCGCGATCAGGAAGAGCAGGGCGCACAGCGCGTCGGCGGCCAGGAGGCAGAAGTCCTTCTCCTCGTCTTCCAGGTCCTCGAAGGTCACCACCGGCTCCTCGTCCAGGTGGTCCGGGATGTCGCCGTAGGTCCGGACCGGCTTCTTCCGGGGGCCCAGCCGCAGCGTCATCAGCTTGGGCAGCTTCAGGCCGTCCATGCGCATCCACGCGATGACCGCCATGAGCCCGAAGAGCAGCGCCAGGATCAGGAAAGCCGGCTCCCGCAGATCCCGCTTCAGCATGGGCCGCAGGAAGAAATCCGCCAGCAGCCCCAGGGCCAGCCCCAGCAGAAACCGGGTAAAAACCAGGTAAATGAACGGCCGGATCATGTGCCGCTCCAGCCGTCTGCGCTTCTTTTCACCGCGTTTCATCGGCGCGCCCCCTCCGTTTCACGTTTCATCATACACGCAGCCGCCGTAAAATGCAACCTTTCACGCCAAATGAAAACACGGCTGAAAAATGTATTTTTTCTGTTTTTCTTTTTTCCCCCTTGACGCGCCCCCCTCGCAGACGGTATAATGCAGCCAATCGTCCCCTTGGGCGAAACATTTCATTTTGAGGAGGAACCTTTGCATGAAGAAGCTGCTTGCTCTTGTGCTGGCGCTGGCTATGATCCTCTCCGTCGCTTCCCTTGCGACGGCTGACGAGCTGACCAGCCTGAACACCTATGAGACGCAGACCCGTGAGCTGGAGACCTGGAATATCCACTATTCCCAGGCCGCGGCTGACCTGAATGTGCTGTGCAACCTGATCGATGGTCTGCTGACCAACGACAACCACGGCAACCTGAAGCCCAACGCCGCGCAGTCCTATGAAACCCCCGACGGCGGCAAGACCTGGGTCTTCACGCTGAACGACGACATGACCTGGTTCGACAAGGACGGCAACTACAAGGCTGACGTTCTGGCCAGCGACTGGGCCACCGGTCTGGAGTGGGTCCTGAACTTCGCCAAGAACGACTCCTACAACGTGTCCATGCCCGCCGAAATGATCGCCGGCGCCAACGACTACTATGAGTACACCAAGCAGCTGGTGGACGAGGAAGGCCTTGAGGCCGCTTACGCCCTGACCGCCGGCGAAGGCAGCAAGTTCGCCGAGATGGTGGGCATCGCCGTGGACGACGACGAAGGCACCATCACCTACACCCTGGTGGACTCCCTGCCCTACTTCCCCTCCGTGGCCACCTACAACTGCCTGTATCCCCTGTCCGCCGCCATGATCGACGAGATGGGCGTCACCGGCTATCGTTCCGTGACCTGGGAGAACATGTGGTACTCCGGCCCCTACACCGTGACCTACTTCGCCAACCAGAACCAGAAGGTTCTGACCAAGAGCCCCAACTACTGGAACGCTGCCAACGTGAAGCGCTTCGACACCGTCACCGTCAAGATGGTGGAGTCCGTGGCCGTCGCGTATCAGCTCTTCCTGGGCGGCGAGCTGGATCATGTGTCCCTGGACGCTGCGACCCTGCAGAGCATCTATGAGAACCCCAACGATCCCAACCACAACAACCTCGTGGAAGCCCGTCCCACCAAGTACAGCTACCAGATCCACCTGGTGTACAGCAAGAACCTGGAAGACGGCTCCCCCGACGTGAACTGGAACACCGCCGTGGCCAACGAGAACTTCCGCAAGAGCCTGTACTACGGCCTGGACCTGACCAACTACCTGGCCCGGACCAACGCCATCAATCCCCAGAGCTGCCAGAACTTCTGCTACACCGGCAACGGCGTGTCCTTCACCTCTGACGGCACCGACTACACCAAGCTGGTTCTCGCCGAGCTGGGCATTGAGTACGACACCTCCTGCTATCCGCGCTACGACGCCGAGAAGGCCGCCGCTTACAAGGCTGCCGCCATGGAAGAACTGTCCGCCAAGGGCGTGACCTTCCCCGTGGAACTCGACTACTACATCTCCGGCGCTTCCTCCGTGGCCGCTCAGACCGCTGAGGTGCTGGCCGCGATCTTCTCCGACTGCCTGGGCGACGACTATGTGAAGCTCAACACCAAGACCTATGTATCTTCTCTGGCCAGCGAAGTGCGCAAGCCCCGTCTCGCGTCCTTCTTCATCAACGGCTGGGGCGCTGACTTCGCCGACCCGATCAACTTCCTGGGCCAGGAGACCTACAACGACTCTCAGGCCTACTACGCCAACGCGTACAGCAACTGCAACGACGCCACCGACCCCGATCTGATCGCCGCCTATCAGGAGTTCACCGATCTGGTCGTGGCCGCCAAGGCCATCACCGATGACATGGACGCCCGCTATGCCGCCTTCGCCAAGGCCGAAGCGTGCTTCCTGGATCATGCCCTGGTCATCCCCTGCAGCTACGAAGTTTCCTGGGAGCTGACCAAGATCAACGACTACACCAAGGTGTACAGCATGTACGGCATGCAGGCCTATCGCTATGTGGATTGGGAAACCAGCACGGTGCCCTACACCACTGAGCAGGCTGCCGAGCTCGCCGCCGCTTATGCCGCGGAATAAGCCGTAACAGATTGCCCGGGGCAGTCTCATACAAGTGGGACTGCCCCGCTTTTCCGTCAAGGAGCCGCATGCGGACGCCCGGGCGCCGGACGCCTGCACGCGGCCCCTGAAATCCCGCATCGGAGGCTGATCTGATGATCAAATACATCGTCAAACGTCTGCTCCAATCCATCCTGACCATCCTGCTGGTGGTGAGCGTCGTTTTCATCCTGATCCGGCTGATGCCCAAGGAGAACTTCTTCACCGACGACGAGCAGATCAAGCTCAACGAGGTGCAGAAGAACGAGCGGCTGGCTTCGAAGGGCCTGATGGAACGGTGCCGCGTCTGCGACGGCGCGGGCTGGGTTTTCACGTTCACGCCCGAGGGCCGTGAACTGGTGAAAAGCCTCGATCCCGAGAGCGAAATCCAGCCCTACAACCTCACGCCGGAGAACGTGGCCGCTCTCAAGCAGCTCCGCGAGGACGCCAATGGCGAGCTGTCGGAGCTGCCCAACGGTTCCGGCGCGGCCCTGAAGAAGCTCTACACCCGGGACCCGTCCCTGCTGACGGCGCGCTCCTGCCCCCACTGCACCGATGACGTGACCCTGGCCACCCAGCGGGAAGCCGGCGAGGACGCCTACCAGAAGCCCGGCACCGGCTATGTGGACCGCTCTGTCTTCGCGCAGCTGGGCGACTTCTATCTGGACATGTTCCAGCTCCGCGTCTATCAGCAGAAAGAGCAGCGCATCAACGATGATCCCATCCTGGTGTCCGAACAGCCGGACCACAAGCTGAAGTGGGACGACATCATCACGGTGCGGATCGGGGAGACGAACATCCAGCTCTCCTCCGCCAAGAAAAAGAAAAACCTGAACGAGGACGGCACCGCGTGGGTGGTGGAGCGGAACCTCGGCGGCACCGTCTGCACCATCACGATCCCCGTGGACGAAGAGGCCGAGTGCCTCGCCTCCGAGGTGGTGCAGGGCGGCATCGACCCGGCGGACATCCAGCTGATCACCGCCCACACCGAGTACTACACGGTGGAGAAGCCCGACACGACGCCGGTCAGCGCCATCGCGGCGCTCTTCACCCCGGGCGACCCCTTTGAGGGCCGCATCGACCGGGAGAACGGCGAGTTCACCCGGGTGGTCTTCAACCTCGGCAAGAGCCTGCGGGAGCAGAAGGGCGTGGACGTGACCAAGGTCATCGGCGACAAGATGGGCATCTCCATGCGCATCGGTCTGATTGCCCTGGCCTTCTCCCTGATCCTGGGCGTCACCTTCGGCGTGATGCAGGCCCAGTTCAAGGATCGGCTCTTCGACCACATCGGCACCGGCTACACCGTGCTGGTGAACGCCGTCCCGCACCTGGTGATCTACACGCTGATCATGGTGCTGGGCAGCCAGCTGCTGGACGTGCCCATGCAGTACGACGCCAACGCGGAGCCCGGAAGCGCCTGGCGGTCCCTGGTGCTGCCCGTCATCTGCCTGTCCATCGGCTCCATCGCGGGCTATATGCTGTGGACCCGCCGGTACATGGTGGATGAGCTGAACAAGGACTACATCCGTCTGGCCCGCCTGAAGGGCCTGTCCTCCGGCAAGGTGATGTTCCGCCACGTGCTGAAGAACGCCTTCGTGCCGCTGGCCCAGTATCTCCCCTACTCCATCCTGCTGACCGTGGGCGGCTCCCTGCTGGTGGAGAAGTTCTTCGGCATCCCGGGCATGGGCCCCATGCTGACCAACTCCATCGCCAAGCTGGACCTGCCGCTGGTGCAGGGCATCGTGATGCTGTACGCGTCGCTGGGCGTCATCGGCGTCTTCCTGGGTGACCTGCTGATGACCGTCATCGATCCGCGGATCAAACTGACCGGAAAGGAGGGCGTGCGCTGATGGCCGACAAGAAATCCAGGCAGCAAAAGAGCGTCCAGGAGCTGGAGTCGCCGGTGGTGGACCTCCACGTCGACCTGGCTCAGGTGGACAAAGACCCTGCCAAAGAGCGCCCCATGGGCCGCGCCTACCCCAAAAGCCGGAGCGAAATGCCCGAGAACCAGCTCTTCGAGTTCGCGGAATACCACGCCCAGGACGCCGAGCGCACGGGCTATTCCAATTACTCCTACTGGCGCAGCGTATGGGCCAACTTCCTCAAGAAGAAGTCCGCCGTCATCATGTCCGTCATTTTCATCCTGCTGTTCATCTTCACCTTCGTGGGCAGCGCCATCGGCAAGTATTCCTGGGAGATGAAGCCCGTCACCCAGAACAGCTACATCGCCGCCTTCAAGGGCATCAATCCCAGCCCGGAAGGCTTCGCGTCCGTGCGGCTGACCAACATGAACAAGGACAATGAGGCCGCCGCCCGGGACGCCGCCTCCAAGATCCCGGAAACCCTCCGGGCCCAGCTGCTGCTGAGCAAGGACGGCATGCCGCAGATCATCAAGAACCTGGACAGCAAGGCCACCCCGGCCGCCGCTGAGATCGACCAGGTCCAGCAGATCATGGAGCTGTCCACCGATCCGGAGGTCTACGCCCGGATCCAGCTGGCGGAGGAGTACGCCGCCGATCCGGAGGCCGCCATCGCGAAGGCCTCTGAGGTCCACGCCGAAGAGCGCACCCGGCAGCTGCTGAAGACCGACATGTGGGGCCGGTTCATCGGCAACCTCTACTGGAACAACGAGTTCTGGTTCGGCACCAACGGCAACGGCAAGGACTACTGGGCCCAGGTGTGGTACGCCACCCGCGCCTCGATCCTGCTGGCCGTGGGTGTTTCCCTTGCGCAAATCATCCTCGGCGTGATCATCGGTCTGATCTGGGGCTACATCCGCCCGCTGGACCGCTTCTTCACCGAGCTCTACAACCTGATCAACAACATCCCCACCATCATCTACATGACCCTGATCGCCCTGCTGGTGGGCAAGACCATGTGGACCATCGGCGTGGCCCTGGTGCTGTTCGGCTGGCTGCCCACGGCCCGCAATGTCCGCAACCTGGTGTTCATCTACCGCGACCGGGAGTACAACCTGGCCTCCCGCTGCCTGGGCACCTCCGTGGGACGGGTGCTGTTCCGCAACATCTTCCCCTACCTGGTCAGCGTGATCATCCTCCGGCTGGCCCTGGCCATCCCCAGCACCATCGCCTATGAGACGACGCTGACCTACCTGGGCCTGATGGACATCACCGTTCCGTCCCTGGGCAACCTGCTGCGGGACGCGAAGGACCGTTTCCTGGAGTATCCGCACCTGCTGATCTTCCCGGCCCTCATCGTCTCCGTGATCACCATCACATTCTACCTGGTGGGCAACGCGTTCTCTGACGCCAGTGACCCCCGCAACCATGTGTGAGGGAGGGCACGAGCATGAGCAAGAAAGAGTTTAAGCAAATGACCAAGCTGGTCGATTTCGACCAGTGCGCGCAGCGGGTGCTGGGGCAGGTGCCCCTGCTCTCGGCCCAGGACGTGGAAGTCACCTTCTCCCTGCGCGGTAAAAAACTGAAGGCCATTCGCGGCGCCTCCCTGGACCTGTATGAGGGCGAGACCCTGGCCATCGTGGGCGAGTCCGGCTCCGGCAAGAGCGTGTTCACCAAGCTGTTCGTGGGCATGCTGGACAAGAACGGCCAGATCACCGGCGGCCAGATCCACTACGACGGCCTGGACCTGACGCAGCTCACCGAGCGGGAGTGGCTGAAGATCCGGGGCAAGCGCATCGCCATGGTGACCCAGGACCCCATGACCAGCCTGAACCCCCTGAAGACCGTGGGCCGGCAGATCCAGGAATCCGTGGAGCTCCACCAGGGCCTGCGGGGCCGGGCCGCCAGGGACGAAACCTACCGCATCCTGGAGGCCGTGGGCATCCCGGACGTCAAGCGCCGCTACCGGCAGTATCCCCATGAGTTCTCCGGCGGCATGCGCCAGCGCGTGGTCATCGCCATCGCCGTGGCCTGCAGGCCGCAGATCCTGATCTGCGACGAGCCCACCACCGCCCTGGACGTGACCATCCAGGCTCAGATCCTGGACCTGATCCGCCGCCTCCAGAAAGAGCAGAATATGACCATCATCTACATCACCCACGACCTGGGCGTAGTGGCCAACGTGGCCGACCGGGTGGCGGTGATGTACGCGGGCCAGATCATCGAGGTGGGCATGGCCAACGAGGTCTTCTTCGACCCGTGGCATCCCTACACCTGGGCGCTGCTCTCCGCGCTGCCGCAGCTGGGCGTCAAGGGCGAAAAGCTCCCGGCCATCGACGGCACGCCCCCCAACCTCTTCAACCACATCCAGGGCGACGCCTTCGCGCCGCGCAACCGGCACGCCCTGAACATCGACTTCCTGGAAGAGCCGCCGATGTACGAGATCACGGCGACCCACATGGCCAAGTCCTGGCTGCGGGATCCCCGGGCGCCTCAGCTGAAGCAGCCCAAGGCCATCAAGCGCCTCAAGAAGCAGACCGGCCTGGTGACCGGCACGGACCCCAACGCCTATCATCCGCACCTGGATCCCAACCGCGAGGCGCTGATCGAGGTGACGGACCTGCAGGTGACCTTCGGCAGCGGGCGAAAGAAGTTCGTCGCCGTGGACAACGTAAACTTTACCATCTACAAGGGCGAGACCTTCGCGCTGGTGGGCGAGTCCGGCTCCGGCAAGACCACCATCGGCCGTGCCATTGTGCGCATCAATCCGGTGACCGCCGGCGCCATCTACCTGCAGGGCGAGAAGATCAGCGGCCGCATCAGCCGTGAAATGGACGAGCGCGTGATCCGCTCCTGCCAGATGATCTTCCAGGATCCCATGGCCAGCCTGAACGAGCGCGCCAAGGTGGACTACATCGTCTCCGAGGGCCTGTACAATTTCCACCTCTATGAGAGTGACCACGACCGCCAGGACAAGGTGGCCAAGGCGCTGGACGAAGTCGGCCTGCTGCCGGAATTCTCCAGCCGCTTCCCCCACGAGTTCTCCGGCGGCCAGCGTCAGCGCATCGGCATTGCCCGCGCCCTGGTCATGGAGCCGCAGTTCATCGTGGCCGACGAGCCCATCTCCGCCCTGGACGTGTCCATCCGCGCCCAGGTGCTGAACCTGCTGAACGAGCTCAAGCGCAGCCGCGGCCTGACCTACATGTTCATCGCCCACGACCTGAGCGTGGTGCGCTTCATCTCGGACCGCATCGCGGTCATCCACAAGGGCCGGATCGTGGAGCTGGCGGAGGCGGAAGAGCTCTTCCTGCACCCCCTGCACCCCTACACGAAGGCCCTGCTGTCCGCCGTCCCCAACCCCAACCCCTACCTGGAGCGCACCAAGCAGCTGCTGGTCTACGATCCCACCGTGCACGACTACAGCGTCGACGCGCCCATCTGGGAGGAGATCCTCCCCGACCACTTCGTCTACGGCAATGTCCGGGAGCTGGACGGATACCGGGAGGAACTGGCGAAAATGCAGCAGTGACCGCTTCCGGCGGAATCCAAGGCAGAGGTCCGATTCGGGCCTCTGTTTTGGATTGCGATCCAAGTCACTCCCGCCGACGAGAGCCCTCTCCGCCGCCGTGGGCGGCACCTCTCCCAGAGGGAGAGGCAAGATTAAACGCCGCGTCTCCTGTTTCCCCTTGAGCTTTGCTCTTCCCTGCGCACCAACCCTCGCTCCCCCTCTGGGGGAGCTGGCGCCGCAGCGCCTGAGAGGGCAGACTTGGGCTTGACCGTCGCCCTGGCTCTTCGGGTTCATCCCCTTAACCGGCTTGCAATTCTCAACTGTTCGGTATGAAAAGCCCTTTCACCGCGAGCCGGGATCCCGGCGGCGGGGCAAACCTTCATGAATGAGCAACAAAATCAGCGTATATGAGCAACAGGACCGCCGTTTCGTTATTGACACGGCGGTCCTGCGGAAGTAAAATGGTCATAGGAACGGAAGCATCCTGTCGGCGGTTGATCCGGATGTCCGGATGCTGATCCGGGACGCGAAAGGCGGTGCACACAGAATGGAACTCGTGTGGTGGCTGAAGTCACTGATTCTCTTCGTCTATCTGTGCATGTTCGCATACCTTCGGCTGTGCGAAGTGATGCTCCTGGAGAAGACCGGCGAAAAGGGCATCAAGGTTCTGATCCCCTTCTACGGCCATTTTCTGCTGTTCAAGAAAACGGCTGAAATGGGGCTGATGTTCTGGGCCATCGTCATCGCGTCCCTGCTGGCCTTCGGTGCCTATCTCCTGTCCATCTACCTGTTCCTGTTCGTTCTGGCCATCATCCTGGTGTTCCGGTTCATGTACGTCCTGAACCTGGCGATCAATTTCGGAAAGGTTCCCGGCTTTGCGGCGGGCCTCTTCTTCCTGTATCCCGTCTTCATCGGCATCCTGGCCTTTGGCAACGCCAAGCTCGAGAGCATCGCGCAGTAAGCGGCGCGTCGAATAATCAAATCAACACAGCGGCAGGCCGTCAGCGGCCGGGCCGCTTTTTTCGCGGGTTCGCCGACGGGTCCCCGGGCTCTGTACACCTTCAGGACAGCTTCACCCGATCCACGCCGGATCGAAGGCATCGACTTTTTTGGACTTCAGGAGAATCGCTTTCTCCGGGAAAATCTCCCGCAGGATCCGGAGCTCCAGGGCCTGCCTGTGCCGGAGATGGGCCACGAAGCCCTCGAAGCCCGTCACGCCGTTGGCCCTGGCCCAAGGCGACGCGTCGAAGTACTCGCACACCAGCGAAAACCAGCGCTCCTCTCCCCGCTCGTCCACCCGCTCCCTTCGGACGGCGTCGATGCTCGCCCCGATATCCTCCGTCTCAAGGTAAAGGACGCGATACTCCTTGCCCGCCAGGGCTTCGCGGACCTCGGCGTAAAACCGGAGGATCTCCCCGTCCGACGCCTGCCGGAACAGGATCATGTCCTCCACGGTGTTCTGGAGCAGAGAGCACTCGAAAATCATCCCGTTACCATGCCAGCGCCTGTACCGTTCCAGCAGGATGGACCGAAACTCGTCGAAAGATCTCCGGCCGTTGTAGATCTCGTACCGCTCCAGATCCGCGTAGAAATCGCGGTTGTCCGTCCTCACCTGAGTGTAGCAGATGATGCGCCGATCCCCCTCGGCCACGGTTTTCGCCCGGATTTGGGGGCGGAGATCGGGATACTTTTCCAGGATGGCGCGGCAGGCCGCCTCGTCCATGCAGGCGCACCAAGCCAGCTCCACCGGCGAGTAGTCGCCCTCCATCACCGGCGTGCAATCCGGCATCGCCTCATGGATCCGCCGAACCATAGTGCTCTTCCCGCTGCCCTGCAGGCCTTCCACAAAGATGTTCATGCGTTTTTCTCTTCACCTTCGCCCGTCTCAGTCATCCGCTTCTTCCGCCAGCACGGCGATGAACCGCTCCCCGTCGGACACCTTCACGTAGGGGAACGGGTCGGACCCAGCGGCGAAATAGATCAGGGCGCCGTCCTCCACGCCGAAGGTGAACTTCAGATCGAAGCCGTTCTCCTCGTTCATGTAGACGGCGTTGTAAAAGACGCTCCAGGTCCCGCCGCCCAGGTAACTGCTCAGCATGCCCTCATAGAAGGTGTAGGTGCCGTCGGCGTTCAGGGTGACGGTGAAGTCTCCGCCGAAGCCCTCGCCCTCGTACCGGTAGGTCCCCGCGAGACGCGCCTTTTTCTCCTTGTCAAAGACCTCCTCGATGCCGTCCGTGGCGTCATGGTAGTGGTCCGGGAAGGCGTTCTCCCCGGAGGCGGCGACCGTCGTGCCGTCCGCGAAGTCCAGCTCCAGCCAGAAGCCCTCCCCGTCCAGGACGTAGGGGTTGGTTTCGTCGAACCCGTCCCAGGACTCCAGCCCATACGCCCCGATCACGCCCCGGAGCTCCGCCGCCAGTTCCGGGGCCAGCGCCCGCGGCTCGCCGTCGTCCTCCCGCAGGAGGTAGCGGCCGTCCTCCAGCGTGACCTCCCAGCTCTGCGGCATCATGTAGCCCCCGCGGGTGAACCAGAGCCGCGTCAGGACGTGACCCCGCGCCAGCTGATCGCACAGGGTCTCAAACGCCCGCCGCTCCGCCGGGGAGGCAAAGCGGAAATCCCGCTCCGTCCCGCCGTCGCCGGGCCAGTACAGGCTCATCCAGGGGCCGTCATCCCCGTCCAGGACCTCCTCGTCCGGGGAATCTACCCGACCGCCGCGGAGGCAGTCCATCAGCGCGGCCCAGTCCGTGTCCGTCAGCGCCACGGTGCCGGACGCGGTGATGTCCGCTTCGGTTTGCGGCCAACCGCCGCCCTCCCGCCGTTCGTGCTCAAAGTACCGCTGCCCGTCCTCCGTGAAGAACCGGTACCGCTGATACAGAGGCGGGTCCGTGGAAGTGGCGCAGACGCAGCAGAATTCCGTGATGTCCCCTTCGGCGATGTCCGCGCCGACGATGTGATCCGCGCAAGCCGCGGCGGGAAGCAGCGCCGCCAGCAGGAACAGCGCCGTGATCAGAAGCTTCATCGTGATCCCTCCGTTTCGTTTTGCAGCCCGTTCTTTCGGTCCAGGTCTGTCCGGATCGTCTCCCAGATCCGCCCGGCGGCGAAGCCCGACCCCGCCGGGGACGCGTGGGCGCCATCGTTGTCGTAGAATTCAGGCTCCGGGTGATTACGCCGGAAATCCCACCAGGCCGCCCCCACCATTGCCGGCAGCGCGCCGGTCTCATCAGCGGCGCGGCGGTGCGCCTCGTCCATCCGGGCCTGGGCCTCCGGCTCATCCTTCCTGGCCCAGGTTTCGTACAGGACCGGCACGGCCCCCGCCTGCCGGATCATGCCGCTCAGCCGGACCACCGCCTCCCGGAAGGTTCCCTCCGGGTCAAAGGGATGGGCGTGCTCCTGGAGGACCACATAGTCGTAACCCCCGTGCAGGATGTTGAAGCGCACATCCGGCTCCTCCGCGTGCTGCGCGAGGAACCATCCGCCATGCGCGATCATCGTCACGCGGCAGGCGTATCCCGCCTCTTCGGCCCGCCGCCGGACCATCAGCGGCAGATCGTTGACGTAGGTGTGGCTGTTGCCGATGAACAGGATCCCCAGCGCTTGCTTCCGCTCCGTCATTTGGACAGGTCCATCTCCTTGCACATCAGATATCGGTCTCCGTCGTCCCGGAGGACGGTGTAGCCAAGTCGCTCGTACAGGCGGAACGCGGCGTCATTGCGCTTTTCGACATGCAGGAGGACGGCCGGTATCCGGAGCGCTTTTGCGTGGTCCTCGGCCGTGCGCATCAGCTTTGTCCCGATCCCGCGGTTTCTGAACGCCGCCGCCACCGAAAAATCGTCCAGGTACACATAGGCCCGCGGCTCGCGGTGGACCTCCGCCGACAGGAAAGCGACCACCTCATCCGCTTCCGCCACAAAGATCCGGTCCTCGCCGCCGGTCCAGTACCGCGCCAGCGCACCGCTTTCATATCCTTTGACCGCGTCCGTTCGGTAGATCGTCCTGAGCATCTCCTCAAACAGCGCGCGAATGCGGTCCTCGTCTTCGGGACCCGCCGTTCTGATGGTGTATTCCATGCTCCCTCCGCTCCCGCGGCCCGCGTAATCCGCGGGCGGCGATTTCAGCGTTGTCCGTCCCTCTCCCCTGCACTGTACCACAAATCACGGCGCTTTGCAATCGCCGCGCCGGTCTCTCCGGGTTTTCGGGGCGCCGCGGCGGGGAGTCCCGGGAGATGCTCGAAAAATGAAACATCCCCTCTGCTATGATGAAGATGCAAAGACAAGGAAGAGGTCCGAACCGCCTTTCATCGACACAGCAAGGAGGATGCGCTATGAAGATCTATTTCACCATCGCCGGAACGAAGCACCACTTCGGGCAGGAGTTCATGGAGAAGGACATGAAGGTGCGCCTGGAGAAGGAGCCCGACAACGAATACGACCGCGAGGCCATCAAGGTGATGATGGAGGGCCTGGGCCTGGTGGGGTACGTCGCCAACAGCCCCTACACCGTGCTGGGGGAGAGCTACAGCGCCGGCCGGCTGTATGACCGGATCGGCGACTCGGCGGAGGGCACGATCCTGTACGTGCTGGACAAGGGCGTCCTCTGCTTCCTGGACACGGACGGCGTCCTCCCCGTCGTGCTGCCCCCGGACCGCGAGCCCTGATCCCCTTCCCTTTTCCCCGCATCTGTTGTATACTGCCGTCATGGGCAGGAAAAAACGCCGGCGGATGACGCAGATTCGCCGGACGTCCGAAAAGGCAGCATGAGGGGGAACACGCATGAGGATCGAACACGCCGCCCTGTATGTCCGGGACCTGGAGGCCGCCAGGGACTTCTTCGTCCGCTATCTGGACGGTCAGTCCAACGACGGCTATCACAACCGGACCACGGGGTTCCGCTCGTATTTCATCCACTTCGACGGCGGCGCCCGGCTGGAGATCATGACCCGGCCGGAGCTGGCGGACCCCGAAAAGCAGCCGGTCCGGACCGGCTACGCCCACGTCGCCTTCTCCGCGGGCAGCCGCGAGAAGGTGGACGCGCTGACCGACCGGCTCCGGCAAGACGGCTACGCGGTCCTCAGTGGCCCCCGAATCACCGGGGACGGCTACTACGAGAGCTGCGTGGCCGGGCCCGAGGGCAGCCTGATCGAGATCACGGTGTAATACTGTTCAGCTAAGAATCAAAAGTCAAGCAAAGGCATGCACCCGAAGGTCCAGGGCGATCGGAAAGCCCTGGTCGAGGCCCGCAGGTCTCGAAACCATTCTTGTACACTGAACATTCCTGAGAAAAAAGAAGAGGATAACCCGCCCGGGACCGGAGCGCCCGGCCCAGGCACAGGCGTAAAAAAGCGGACCTGACAGCGATGGAAAGGTCCGCTTTTGCGTCCGTCAGAAGCCGGACATCATGCTGGTCTCGTTCTCTCCGCCCTGGGTGGACTGTGCTCCCCCGTTGCCCTCCTCCGTGATGTCAACCGGCCGGGTCTCGAACGCAATGGACGGGGTGTCATCCGCGTCGATGAGCTCCTCCATGCCCGCGGCGATCTTTCCCATTCCAGGGAAGCCGGAGAGGAAGCAGAGAATCGCCGACAGCAGGATCGCAAGCATTTGGTTCATTGTGTCTCCTCCTTAAACGTCCATCGCTCGGGCCGGCACCGCGCCGGGTGCCCGTCCGTCCATAAGATCGGAAGCTGTTTCTCATCGCCACTATACCACGAACGGGCCGGATTGGCAAGTGCCGCGCGCGCTATCCCCGTACCAGCGGAGCCCGGTATTCCGCGTTGATCTCCCGGATCTCCTTCAGTCCGTCGATGTAGGGCTGGTAGATGTTCTCCGTCCTTCCGCCGCCGCGGTTGTCACAGCCGGAGCAGAACTCGCAGTCGATGCCGCACGCGCCCCAAAGCGCTTGTTGGACGATCCGGATCCGCTCCTCCCGGGTCGTGTCCCTGATGAGGATCGATTTCACGATGGTGCCCCCTCTCCCCTTGCGCTTCCCGGTGCGCGCCTTCGCGTTCAACCGCCGGCGGATTCCGCCTGTCCGTCCGACCAGACCAGCGCCTCATCCCCGGCGCGAACGGTGATCAGCGTCAGGCCGGCCTCCCGGGCCAGCCGGATCCCCTGATCCGTGGGATAGGTCTTCGAGACCAGGATCGGGACCCCGGCGCGGATGGCCTTGACGACCATGTCCGCCGGCATCCGGCCGGTGGTGAAGAGATAGCACGCGGACAGATCAACGCCGGCCATCCATCCCCAGCCGATGGCCTTGTCCATGGCGTTGTGCCGCCCGATGTCTTCCCGCGCGCAGACGATCTCCCCGCCGGTTCCGAGGTAGCAGGCGTGGACCGCGCGGGTCAGGCCGTACAGCGGATCGCCCTCCCGCAGGCGCGAAAGGCACGGCCCGAACCAGGCCAGCTGCCACGGGATGGGCCGAACCCGCGGCAGCTCCGCGGAAGTCCTCTCCAGGTACGTCCGGTTGTCGGTGCAACAGGTGCTGACCATGGCCGCCTGTTCGGCGGAAGGCCGCAGGGCCGCGCCGTTCTTCAGCCAAACCTTGCACGTCAGCCCCTGCGAACAGATGTACAGGTCGGAGATGTCGCCCGGGCTTTCCACGAGCCCCTCCGTGATCAGGCGCCCGATCACCAGCTCGTCGAGGTGTTCCGGCGTGCAGACAAGGCGCATGGCCGGCTGCTCGTTGACAAAGACCCGCAGCGTGTGCTCGACGGCAATGCCGACGGGCGCCTCCTGCCCCGGCGGCTGCACCCGGACCGCGCGGTCGAGGCCGCCGTCCTTTGTACAATCGATGATCTGCATAGCCGGATCCCGTCCTCTCTGCGGTTTCTTGAGGGTTTGCCGCGAATATGTAAAACCTTCTGCAGGGTTATTGACCGTTTTTCAGGGCATTCAGTTCTCTTCGCCGACGATCGAACGTCCTTTCCTCATACCGCGCAACCGGATGTCTTCTTTTGCTGTAATCCGACTTTGCCCCCCAATCTCGGACAATCCTGCTAAATCCCTTTGAAGTCGGAATCGCAGCCCGTCCCAGGTGAACACATTCTGAAAAGCGGTCTATGCTACAGGTTTTCTTTCATGGGCCCCTTCATGTTCTCCGGAACAATGCCGCGCAAGTGGCATTCATCCAACAGCTTACCGAAAATCTCCTCAACGGCGACTTCCTCATCCAGCCCGCGGTATCGGATAAAACGGTTTCCGTCATCTTTGTTTTTGTAAACGATCCATTCACCGTTATCCCGGCAAATCCCGAAAGCACGCGGTTCCCGGTAATTCTCCCCGATAAAGAACCGCATCTGCTTAAGCGGCAATCCGCGTACCGCACAATAACTTTTCAGCTCATCGAGTGTCTTCGGTGCACCGCTCCGCAGAATCCGGTGCTCAACATAGTTTTCATTTGCTGCGCCGCAGGAAGGACACTTCCGTTGGTCCGGCAAGACCTGCGAGCCACAGTGCGGACATTTTCCCAAAGCAGCCAATATGTTCACCTCTCTTGTGTGATTCCGGACGGCTTACCAGTCTGAATCCCAGTCCGTGTCGCCGGCGTCCCAGTCATCATAATCATCGTTGTCCCAGCGGTCTGATCCCCAGCGATTGTTTGAGTTGTTGTTTTTCTGTTTGACTTCTAACTCACGCTGCCGCTCCTCATTCTGCCATGTATAGAAGTCTTTTCCGCTTCCCGGCATCGAATAACCGGCATAATCAACATCGATATCGCCTACTAAAGGACTGTAACCCAGCTCCTTCCATCCGGAATAACTAGTTTTTTTGTACCAGCCTTGTCCGCTCTTGTAATAGATATTGTTGTTGATTGTGTAATATCCATTTGTCTCGGGACTGAAGAACGCTTGTTTGCCCCATTCCGCGGAATAATCGGCTCCAAGATAATAATCTTCCGGATGAATCAGATAATCATTTGCATCGAAAATGGGGAAGGACGACTTGGCCCAGTAACCGGATTTGCACAGGTACCAGGGATTCCTGGCTGAGTATTCCGAAATTGTGTAAGACGTTTTCTTGGGATCGTTACGGATCTGAATTGCATAATACAAATCATCTTCATAGCGATAATACCCGCATTCGGGCATTTCCGGAAGGTGGAAATCCGTACATTCCCACGCCTTTTGACAATTCAGCCCCTCGTAGTAGCTGCTGAGGTTCCCGACCGGATAGTCGGATCGTCTCCATCCATTTTCATATCGGTATAATTGCTCCCCGTATTTGGGAAAAAATACATACTGCCATTCCGGGCTCTTTTTGCTGAAATAGTACGTTACACCCTGATAGCGATAATACCCTTCCTTGAATTCATAATCTCGGCCTTGCCATTCAGCCGGGAAAGACGATCCGCCGTAATAATCTTCCGGGTAAAGCAGGTAGCCTTCAGAATCGTTCGCAGGAAAACCGCGGCTATATCCCCACTGCCTGTCGCTGGTATCGTACTCCGCCCACTTGCTGGATGAACCAACTTTAGTGCTGTAATAATATGCCTGATTGTCGTAGCGGTAATAACCTTCCCGTGGCTTTCCCGTGAGAAAAGGCCGTATATCCCATTCTTCCTGACATTCCACTCCTTTGAAATAGGGGGTGTTTATTTTCCCGGGACTGTCGGCTTTCTTCCAGCCCTTGCCATCATACAAATACCAGTATTTATCATAATGCCATGTTTTCCCATCCTTGCGGTAATAGCCGCTATCGGTCAAATAGTCAAACCCCGGCATATCCTCCCTGAAATCTGGTCCCAGATAATAATCGCTAAGGAAAAGAAGGCGCTGATTGTCGGACGCGCTGGGAGCGGATGATGAAATCCAGCATTTATCCAAGGTGTCGTATTTATGCCAATGCGTATCCTTGTCGCAATAATACAGGCTTCCATATTGATAATAGCCCTTTTCCGGCACTTCATGCAGAGGAATCGCGCGGATCCCCCACTCAGCGGCAACGGTATCGCCCCGATAAGAGCGGCGGAGTCCAATGGAGTTTTTTGGCTTGTCAGCGAGCTTCCAGCCTGTATCGTCATACGAGTACCATTTCATGTTGTAGTAGTAAGAACCACCCTCTGTGTAATAGGGTGTATTGTTCCAGAAATAATACCCTTTGGATAACGGCTTTGACGTTACGCAGCTGTCGACTTTGGAATAGATAACCAAACATGCAAACAGCGCAATGGCAATGAACAAGATGATCCGTTTGGCGCGCTTTTTCGGTTGTAAGCGCCGAGTATTACCAGCTCGGTCGGGCACATCCCGGCCATCCGGATAGATTCCCCGGTTATGGCATTCCTGCAGTAGTTTTTGCCACAGTTCATTCACGGCATACTTTTCATCCGTCCCGCTGTACCGGACAGCACGGCTGCCGTCGGCCTTATTCTTATATACGGTAAAACAGTCTCCGTCCCGGTATATGCCGAAAGCGCGGGGCTCCTTGTAGTCTTCCCCGATAAAAAAGCGCATACGTAGCAACGGCATCCCGCGTTCCGCACAGTATTCCTTTAGTTCGTCGATGGTTGTGGGATGAGTGATTCGTTCCGGCCGATCCTCCACATAGTGTAAATTATCCGCACCGCAGTCCGGACATTGCTTCTGATCGGATGTGACGACCGCGCCGCAGAACGGGCATTTTGCTGTCGATGCCATGGTTTTTTGCCTCCTGTGGTTTTGCCATAATACCGAGAACTGCCGTGGCAGCCAGTTGCAGCAGTTCTCGGTCAGATTCTGGGAGCAGTAACAGTCAGACAACCTTATCTACAGGATACAACGTTTCGGTTCTCAGGTGCGGGACATTGCCCGCTAACGGACATTATCCGGTTGCCGGAGAGGCCACAGAAAGATCCAGCAGGAAGGTGATTACATGGCTACGACAATCGGGAAAGAGTAGATCCGGTTTTCCAAGAATGCAACCCAACTGGGGAATGGCACTCATGACCGCTTCCTTGATGTGCAGGCTTGCGATCATCGCTTTCTGCGGACTTGAGACGACCGTGATCAACGCGGCCGCCTCACTTTATGGTTATATGACGAATTGCAATCATTGCGATTATAGCAAAAGTGACCAGATTAACAATGGACAAACTGGTAAGTTTGCCTTACTAAACGCGGAACCCTCGGAAAACTGGCTTGCGAAAGCTACTTACTGCCAAGCAAAAGCCAGAGCTTTTCAATTTACCGTGATCACTTGCCCTCTTCCCCGCGATACCCCGCGGCCTTCTTGCTGTTGTAGTAATACCCCCGGAGGATCCCGCTGTTCGTATTGCCCGGGAGGAGGCGATGGAGGAGCACCGCCAGTTTCTGGTCCGGGGAGGCGACGCGGCGGCGCAGGGGCATCTTTTTCTTCCGCAGGAGAGCGGCCACGGCGTCCCCCAGGCGATCGGGGTCAGAACCGTTCTCCTCGTCGTGGTGGATGATGGCGGTGGTGTCCGCATAGTTGGCCGCGTAGGGGGAACCCTCCCCCATGGCGGCACTGTGGAAGCGGTAGGCCTGCGAGCCGGAGCGGTGATCCCCGGGCTCCACCAGACAGACCTGGATGCCGAAGGGATGCACCTCCATGGACAGGCACTCCGCGTAGCCCTCCACCGCGTGCTTGGCGGCGGTGTAAGCGCTCTGGAAGGGGATCCCCAGCAGACCGTTGATGGAGGAGAACATCACGATCTTCCCGCGGCCCGCGGCCCGCATCAGCGGCAGCGCGACGCGGTTCATCCGCACCATGCCGATGAAGTCCGTGTCCATGATCCTGCGGTACTCCTCCGGGGTGGTCTCCTCGCAGCTGCCCAGCATCAGGATGCCGGCGCACTGCACCAGGGCGTCCACCGTGGGGGCGATCTTCAGCGCGGCCTCCGCGAAGGCCCGGGCGCTGGCCTCGTCCGTCACGTCCAGGGGCAGGCGGTGCAGGCCGTCCTTTTCGTCCCCGTGGAAAGACCGGGCGCCGCCGATCACCGTGTGTCCCGCCCGCACCAGAGCCTGTGCCGTGTGGAGCCCCAGCCCGCTGGAAGCCCCCGTCACCCAGACGATCATACCGTCACCTCCGTCAGCAGCGCGTGTACCACCTGCTGGGAATGCGCCGCGGCCATGGCGGCAAACGCGGAATAATCCATGTGGCTGCCGCCGTCGGCGCTGTCGGACACGGAGCGCAGCACCCCGCAGGGCACGCCGTGCATGAAGCAGGCGTGGGCCACCGCCGCGCCTTCCATCTCCACGGCTTTGGCGTGGAAGAGCGCGTGGATGCGGCCGCGGACCTCCGCGCTGTTGATGAACTGGTCCCCCGTGGCGACGACGCCCTCGTGGACCGTCACCCCCGGGATCGTCTCCGCAGCCTTCCGCAGCGCGGCCCGGAGCGCCCCGTCACAGGGCAATTCCACCAGACCCACCTTGCTGATGTACCCCACCGGGTCCCCGATGGGAGACGTATCCATATCGTGCTGCACCGCGGCCGTGGCGATGACCATGTCGCCGATGCCCACGCCCTGCTCCCCGGATCCGGCCACGCCCAGGTTCAGCACCCATTCCGGCGCGAAGCGCAGGATCATGCTCTGGGCGCACAGGGCCGCGTTGACCTTGCCGGGGCCGCAGACCGCCAGCACGGCGTCCCGCCCGAAGAGTTTCCCGGACACAAACGTGTCCATGCCGACACGGGTCTCCCGCCGGTCCGTCATCTGTTCCTCCAGCTGCCGGATCTCCAGCGGCATCGCGCCGATCAGTCCGATCATGCCCATCCCTCCGTCCGATTCTTCTGCCCCATGATAGCACGCTTCCCCGCGTCCGTCAAATGACACGGCGCCGGCTGTCATTTCAAGCCCCACACGCCGATCTGCAGGTTGGACAGCCACAGGATCTCCGCGGCTCGAAAGCCGCAGTCCCGCATGAGCGCCAGGTTTTCCGCCGGCGTGACCGGGAAGTACGCCTTCCCGTACCGGTCGATGTGGGCTCGGCTCTCCTCCGGGCTCTTGCCCTGCCGGATCTGAAACCTGCGCCACCGGTCCAGGCCGATGGCCCGCCCCGTCTCGGTGAACGGCGCGAAGTTCTCGAAGGAGACGAACAGCCCCTCCGGCTTCAGCGCCTCATAGCACTTCCGCAGCGCCGCCGCCCGGTCCTCGCCCCGGAAGAAGTGCATCACCAGCATGGCCGTCACCACGTCGAAAGCGCCGTCATACGGAAGCGCCCGGATATCGCAGACGGTGAAGGCCGTGCCCGGGCCGGCGTAGCGCTGCCGGGCGATGGCGATCATCTCCTCCGAGACGTCGCAGAAAACAAACTGCCCGATCGCCATGTCCGAAGGCACGGCGCTCCGCATCCGGCCCGTCCCGCAGCCCACGTCCAGCCACGCCGCCGGGGCCGGCTTCACGTCCCTCACCAGGCCCGCCGCCTGCGCGTAGAGATCGTCATAGTACGGCAAGGTCTGCCTGATTTTCCGATCGTACTCCCATGAGTCGAAGGCCGACAGATTGTCCGGCATCGCGCTTCCCTCCCGATGGTTTCCCCTCAGGTGTCCGTTTCCGCTCCCGCCGTCAGAGCGGTCCAGGCGGGCTTGAAGCCGCTGCGGGCGGCGTTCCGGGCCGAGCGGATGTTGGCCCAGGCCGCGGCGTAGAAGGGGACCTTTCCCCGCGCGAACACCGCCCGGGCCAGCCGGTTGGTCAGCGCGGACGCGATGCCTTCCCGCCGGTATTCAGGCAGCACGTCGATCCCGATCTGCCACATCTCCGGGCAGTCCGCGGAGCAGCCCGCCAGCCCGACCAGCCTGTCCCCGTCGTAGGCGCCGACCCCCAGCATGTCCAGCTCCTTCCGGTCCTCGCAGAGGGCGTTGCTCCACTCCGGCCGGTACAGGTCCGCGAAGTCCTCCGGGCGAAGCTCCCGGGTCTCATAGGGGCAGGGCAGGTCCGCGGCGAAGACCGCGTCCGGGTCCGGCAGATAGCAGCAGTGCATCCAGGTCACCCGGGCCTTCGCCTTCTCCAGGATCCGGTTCAGCTCGTAGATCTCCGGCGTGGAGAAGCACCGGAAAGCCTTTGGATTGGCGCTGAGAAAGGCCGTCATCTCAGGGATCAGGTCCCGGCGGCAGGACGCGACGACATTGGCGCCGTAGGAGAACAGCGCGCAGATGTGCGGGAGCGTCATGTACCGGCTGGCGCCCTCCGACGGCTTCGACTCCACGACGACGGCGGTCTCCCGGCGGAAGTCCTCCTCCGAGCAGGCGCAGTCCACGGCAGACTGCCGCATGGCGACGGCCAGAATCTCCGGATAGGTCATGGCGCTCTCTCCCCCGTTGTCTTTCATCGCACCGCGGTCCTCTCCCATCATACACCAAAAGCGGAAAAGCCTCAACCTCTCCCGGAAGAGAGAACGCATTTCTTTCCCATCCCGGTTCCGGCCGGGGAAAAACACCTGTCGGAAAAAACGAATTTCCCTGTGCGTTTAAGCGGCATTTAAGCTTCACGTGTTACGCTTTGGATGGTTCCCGGAGGGAGCCGAATCAAAACAAAGGAGCTGACACAACATGAAGAAGCACTGGAAAATCACCGGTATGATCCTGGCCCTGGCCCTGATCCTGACGCTGAGCGTCGCCGCCCTGGCGGAATCCCCCGCCGCGCCGGCAGCCGAAGCGCCCGCCGTCGATGTCACCGCAGGCTCGACCGCCACGGCGGACACCGCCCTGCAAGAAGCGCTGAAAGCCCTGGAAGCCGCCCGCAGCGGCGATCAGCTGTCAGACCTGGAGGCTGAGCTGAACGCCTATGTGGAGGCCGGGAAGCTGACCCGTGAGCAGGCGGATCTGATCCTGAAAGCTTACAAGGATCAGGAAGCCCTGCGGAACGGCGTCTGCCCCAACTGCGGCTATACCTTCTCCAACGGCGGGTTCGGCCGGGGCGGCCGGATGAAGGACGGCGGCATGACCAACGGCATGGGCAGCCGCGGCGGCAACGGCGGCTTTGGCGGACAAAACGGCCGCGGCGGCTTCGGCCGTCAACAGAACGGGATGCAGCCCAACGGAACGCAGCCCAATGCCGCGCCGGCCGCCCCCGACGCCGGCGAAAGCTGACAATCACAGGCCCTCTCCCTGCGCCGGGAAACCGGCGCAGGGTCTTTGACTTTCTTTGAAGAAAGGCATTTACCCGCGGGGCGTTTTGCGGTATCATGGAACCGGAGGAACACGATATGCGGATACTGTTTGCAGACGATGACCACGATCTGAGCCGGGCGGTCCGGGCCCTGCTGGAGCACGAGGGGTACGCCGTGGAAACCGCGGACAACGGGGCGGACGCCCTGGATCTGGCGGAAACCGGCGAATTCGACGGGCTGATCCTGGACTGGATGATGCCGGAGATGAGCGGGATCGCCGTGCTGAAGGAACTCCGGCGGGACGGCGTCACCACCCCCTGCCTGATGCTCACGGCCCGGGGCGTGGTGGAAGACCGGGTGGCCGGCCTGGACGCCGGCGCGGACGACTATCTCACCAAGCCCTTCAGCACCGCCGAACTGCTGGCCCGGCTGCGGGCCATGACCCGCCGCCACGAGGTCTACGCGCCGGACATGGTCCGCTTCGGCGACCTGGAGCTGGACAAGGGCAGCATGGACCTGCGGTGCGGCGCGCAGTCGCTGCGGCTGGGAAACAAGGGCTTCCGGCTCATGGAGCTGCTGATGGAGAATCCCCGCCGGGTCTTCACCGTGGATCAGATCATCAACCGCGTCTGGGGATGGAACAGCGACACGGAGCTGAACCTGCTGTGGGTCACGATCTCCCAGCTGCGGAGGAAGCTCTCGGCGCTGGGCTCGGGCGCGGAGATCAACGCGGTCCGCGGCGTCGGGTATTCGCTTGAGATGGGAAAGGCGGCCGATGATGCAGAAACTGAGGCATAAGTTCATCCTCATCGCCATGCTGGCGCTGGCCACGACCATGATCCTGGTCACCGGCGCCATCAACCTGGTGAACTGGATGAACGTCCGCGCCGAGATCGGGGAGACCGTCTCCTTTCTCGCGGAGTCGGACGGAACCGTCTCCGCCGAGCGGAAGAAGGAATGGGCGGGGCGGAACCGGCACCGGGAAAACGTGCTGACCCAGGCGGTGTACTTCGTCGGCCGCACCGAGCCGGACGGGTCTGTCCAGATCGTAAACCAGGGCAGGGCGGAGACCCCGGGCCGCGACACGGCGGAGAGCCTGGTGCGGCGCGCCGCCGCCTCCGGCCGGGAGTCGGGCTTTCTGGACGATTACTGTTATCGGCGGCTTTCCTCCCGGGGGGACGGCACGTCCTGGGTGTTCCTGAATTGCGAGCAATACCTGACCGCCACCCGGAACCTGCTCTGGTTCTCCGCCGTCATCTGTGCCGCCGGGATCCTCCTGGCTCTGCTGATGGTTTCCCTCCTCAGCAAAAAAGCCATCCGGCCCTTCCTGCGGAACGAGCAGAAGCAGCGGCAATTCATCACGGACGCCAGCCATGAACTGAAAGCGCCTCTGGCCGTCATCTCCGCCAACATGGACGTCCTTGCCCTGACGGACCCGGACAACCAGTGGATCAACGGGACGAAAAACCAGGTCGCCTCCATGCGTCGCCTGGTGGAGGACATGGTCTGCCTGTCCCGGGCCGACGAGGCGGCGCGGCCCGATAAAACCGAGATCATCGACCTGAAGGACCTGCTCCCGGAAGTCGCGGAGCCCTTTCAGGCCATGGCGGAGTTCCAGGGCAAAGCCTTCCGCTGCGAGGCAAAGGAAAACCTGCCCGTCTCAGGCGAGCAGGCGTCGATCCGGCAGATCGTCTCCATTCTGTGTGACAACGCCGTCAAGTACACCCCGGAGGGCGGGGAGATCCTCCTGCGGGCCCGCCGGGAGGGAAAGCACGCGGTGATCGAGACAGAGAATCCGCCCGCGAAAGCCCTGTCGGAAGAGGACTGCGCCCGGCTCTTTGACCGCTTCTACCGGTCGGACGAGGCCCGGGACCGGGAGAAGCGAACCGGTTACGGCATCGGCCTGTCCATCGCCAAGGCCGTCGTGACCCGGTCCGGCGGGACGGTGAAGGCCTGCATGACCCCGGCAAACACCCTGCTGATCCACCTGTCTCTCCCCCTCAGCGCCGACCACCGTGGCTGAGGAAAACCGCCCGGTCCGGTAAGGGACCGGGTTTTTTACTGTTCCAGCTTGAGAATGCTAAGTGTAGAGGAAGAGGTTTCGCGGTCTGCGGACCGCGACCAGGGCTTTCCGATCGCCCTGCACTTTCGGGTGCATGCCCTTGCTTGACTTGTAAATCTTGGCTGAGAACAGTATTACGAGGCGTTCCCGCCTTCAGCCCAGCATGGCTTCGACCTTCCCGCGGAAGGCCGCCGACACCAGGTCCCCCATCTCATCCAGCGTCGTCCGCAGTCCTTCCACGGCGGTAGGGCCCGCGTCGTCGTAGACATAGAAGGTCTTCGGGAGGTGCTCCAGGAAGAGGATGTTCTCCAGCGAGTAGATCGGTGCCTCGTCGAAGGCCCTGGCCAGCCGAACCGCTTCCCGCAGAGTTTCCTCCGCCCGCTCCGTCTGCCCGTCCGCGTCCAGAATAACCGCCAGGATCAGGTCGTTCACGCTGATCAGCTTGTCCAGAAACGACCGCCTGTCCGGGTCTTCCTTCACCATCCGCATGCTGTCGACGGCCCATTTCGCTGCCCGGAGCCCCATGGCCGTGTTCCCCGTCTCCAGGTAGTAGCGGATGTTGCCGTACATGACGGTGGTCATCTGGGTGATCTGGCCGAGGAACGCCCGCTCCGTGTAACCGATGCCTTCTTCCGGCTTCTTGTCATACTCGATCAGGATCAGGCCGATGCTGGCGTTGTTGAGGCCGCCGGGATTGTTCTTTTTGAATTCCTCGACAGCCCTGCGGTAATCCTTCAGCTCGCAGCAGCACCCCGCGATGTCATTGCGCACGGTCATCTCGTCCACGTCCGGGTCCGTGTTTTGGGAGATCAGCCCCAGGGCGTGCCGGTACAAGTCGACGGCACGTTTCAGGTAAGCGTCGTTCCGGTTCATGGCGCCATACCGCCTGAAGACGGACGCGGCGCCGTGAACGATCCGGAAGTGGTTGGGGAACTTCCTCAGCGCGTTCTCATACTCCGCCTCCAGTTCCTCATACGACACCCGGTTCACCAGTCCCTCGATCCGGTCCGCCTCCTCGTCGGCGTCCGCGCCTCGCATGGAGAAGCCGATCAGCGCATCCACCGACACATGGAAGAGTTCGGCGAGATCCATGATGTATCCGAGATCCGGCTCAGAGCTGCCTCTCTCCCACTTGGATACCGTCCCCAGCGTGATCCTGAGCCGTTCCGCCAGCTGCTCCTGCGTAAGTCCAAGATTTCTCCGATACGACCGGATATTCTCTGCCAGCTTGTTCTCCATGTTCTCCCTCCGGCAATGGTCCTGTGATCCCCGATCCGCTTTGCAAAGACCGCGCTTGTCATGGTGACATCCTCCTTCCCGGTCGTTCCGAAACCGTTCCGCTTGTCGCACCATCATCATAGCCGATCTCTGCCTCAGATTGAACACCTGATTCGTATAGTTTGTCAAGTATTTTTTCTACGATCCGTAGAATACGCGGTTTCACCGGCTTGCGTGAGAAATGAAAAACCGCGGTCCCCGACGTTGGGAAACCGCGGGATGCCCAGGGCAGGCGCAGAACCGCGCCGTCACAGGATGGCAAAGATCCCCCCTGCGCCGCCCGAGTGCAGGAACAGCACCTTGTCCGAATCGCGGAAGGCGCCCTCCTCCGCCAGTTTCAGCAGGCCGGCGAAGGCCTTCCCGGTGTAAACCGGGTCCAGGAAGAGGCCCTCCTCCCGGGCCATGAGGGCGACAGCTTCGTTTCCCTCCCGGGAGGGGATGGCGTAACCGGGGCCGGTCATGTCCACCAGGTGATAGTCCGCCGGGCCGATTTCGATCTCCGCCTCCAGGAGTGCCGCCGCTTCGCGCATCAGCCGCGGCGTGATCCGGTCGAAGGGATCGGTGTCCACCATCATGCCGTGGACCTTCGTTCCCGGCAGGAACAGCTTGGCCCCCAGCGACAGACCGGCCATCGTTCCGCCGCTGCCCTCGGCGCAGACCAGGTGATCGAAGCGGATCCCCTGCTCGCCGATCTCCCGGGCGCAGTCCACATAGCCCAGCGTCCCCAGGGCGTTGGACCCGCCGCAGGGGATCTTGTAGTACGGGACCCCCAGCTGACGGCCGATCCGGTCCATCTCCTCGTAGATGTCCTCATAGCGGTCCGTGTCCATCAGGATCACTTCCGTGCCCATCAGGTGCTCCAGGAGCTGATTGCCCACCGGCGCCGTGACGCCGCGCTTCTTCAGGATCAGGATCGGCTTCATCCCCAGCCTGTTGGCCGCCGCCGCGGTCAGCATGGCGTGGTTGGACTGGGCGCCGCCGGTGGTGAAGACCACCTGCGCCCCCTGCCGCCGCGCGTCCGCCAGCAGGAACTCCAGCTTCCGGACCTTGTTTCCGCCCAGGCCTAGCCCGGTGAGGTCGTCCCGCTTGATGTACACGCTGACCCCCAGCCTGCGGCTGATGTTCTCCAGTCTTTGGACCGGCGTCGGGAACACGCCCAGCGCCACCCGCTGAAAATCGCTCAATGCCTTCATGGTGGTATCTCCCTTCCTCCGTCCCGGGCTCCGCCGGGCTTCCCACCCCTATGGTACAGCAAAAGCGCCCGCCCGGCAAGAGCGAATTGACGGAAGCCCCGCCCGGCGGCGGGCTTGCCACGGGCCGCCGGAGATGCTATAATGCCCGCAAAGGGGGCACGGGGTATGAGGAAGAAGAGGGTCCTGGCGGCGGTCCTGATCGGGCTCGCGGCGTATGCCGCGCTGATTTTTGCCATGGCCGCCGCGGAGCGGGGCCAGCCCGGCGCGGGGATCCGTTCGCCCTGGGACGCCGCCTGGTACGCCGTCGCCACCCTGACCACCGTGGGGTACGGCGACCTGGTGCCCGTCAGCGTGCCCGGCCGGATCATCGGCTTTGTGCTGATGGCGCTGAGCGTCGGCCTGTGGGTTTCGCTGGTCGGCGCCATCTGGTCCCTGCTGCGGGGCGTGCTGCTCCCCTTCCGGCGCGTGTCCCGGATCAGCCGGAAGCCGTGGTACGTCTTCACGGAGCGGAACGACGCCGCGGAAGCCCTGGCGGCGGATCTTATCACCTCGGACCCGGAGGCCCGTTCGGTGTTCTGCGGCTGCGCGTCCGCGCCGGACCTCCCCCGCAGCGTGTCCATCCCCCAGGATGTCCGGTCCCTGATGAGGCACCCCATGGCCCGCAGGGCCCGGCGCACCGTATTCCTGACCGGGACGGACGGCTGGGCCAACGCCGCCCTGGCCCGGGCGCTGCTGCCCACGGGCGCCGACCTGTACTGCCGCGGGCGCGAGGCGGACGCGGTCCCCGGCGTCCGGACCTTCGACGAGGCCGACCTGTGCGCGCGGTCCTACTGGCTGGAACACCCGGCCGGCCGGGACGAGGCCGTCTTTGTGATCTGCGGCAGCGGCCGGCGCGCCGGGAAACTGCTGAGCCACGGCCTGCTGGCCTGCTGCCGCCAGCCCTTCCGGCCCACGGTGTTCCACGTTTTCGGCGACTGGTCCTCCTACCGCCGGCTT
>JBGVCH010000090.1:0-20669 GCA_045226335.1 Christensenellales bacterium
ATGATCATGGTGGACGTGACCGCGCTCTTGGACTCCGGCTGGCGGCCGATGGCTTCGCAGGCCTTGGCCACCGCGTTGCCTTCGCCGATGCCAGGGCCGATGCCGGCGATCATGGCGATGCCCGCGCCCAGCGCGCAGCAGCCGAGAATGATACCCAGTGCAAGTGTCGTCATGTTGTTTTCCTCCGTTCGTGATGGTTGGAGTATGTTCAATGCCCCTCGGGGCACCGCAACCGGTCTTACGCGGCCTGCTTCGCCGCCTTTTTCCCTTTCTTCCTGTCATCGTGCCGTCGGATCCAGTCCTCCAGCGGGAAGCCGCCGCCCACGTAGAGCATGGTCAGCATGGCGAAGATGAAGGCCTGGAGGCCGCCGGAGAAGACGTCGAAGTAGATGGACAGCACGCCGGGAATGCCCACCTGGAAGATCGGGAAGGCCCCGGCGCCGAAGATCGCCTCGGACACCGACTTCAGGGCGGCGGCCACCAGCACGGAGATTACCGCGCCGCTCATGACGTTGCCGTAGTGACGGAAGGCCATCGAAACCGGCGTGGCCAGGTCGCCGATGACGTTCAGGGCCGTCACCACCGGGCCGTCCGCCGTCATGTCCCGGATGAACACCCGGGGACCGCAGCAGGCCTTGGCAATCAGGATCATGAAGAACACCAGGATGGCCCAGCCGAAGACCACGCTCAGGTCGCTGGTGGGCGCGAATACCCCCAGCAGCGACATCAGGCTGGAGAAGAGGGACAGCCCCATCATGGCCATGATGAAGGGCGTGAGGTACAGGTGGAAGCTGCCCATGTTGCCGCCGATGAGCCCCTCGGCCTTCTCCACCAGCCACTCCGCGATGTGCTGCCGGACGGTGGTGCAGTGCTCCTTCATGCCGTGGGTCAGGAAGAGGCAGAAACCGGCGATGGAGATCATCACCAGCCAGGAGTTGATCTGGGCCTCCGTGATGATGAGGTTCGTGCTGATGACCTGGCTGGTGTCCAGATCCTCGTCATTGGGATAATAGATCATGGCGCCGTGAATGTCGACTTTTTTGTCGGACGCCGGGGTGTAGATCACCTTCAGCGCCATGGCCGCCACCAGGGGCAGCACGATCATCAGGATCAGCAGGAAGTCCACGACCCGATTGGGCCGTCTGGTCTCCGTGCTCTCGACGTCAGTCAATCGGATCACCTCCCGCCCCGGTCTGCTCCCGGGCTTCTTCCTTGTGCATAAGGGGATAGAGCCGGATGGGGATCTGCGGCGCCAGCAGCATGATGATCACCACCCAGGGATTGAAGCATTTCACGGTGAAGGCCAGCACCAGCACGGCGGCCTGCAGCAGCAGCCTTCCCTGCTGCGACAGCTGGACCAGCCGCCTGGCGTCCTTGGGCTCCCGGGTCACCGCCTTCTCCACCGTCAGACAGAGCAGGACGAAACAGCCGACCCCCGCGGCGAAGCCCAGCAGGCTCCCCCACAGGACCTCCGGCTTCCAGGCCCCGAAGGCCCAGAAGCCGACGTTGGCCGCGGCTCCCAGCACAGCCACCCAAAGCGCCACCCACGCGACAGTCTTCCGGCTCGCTTCGCTGAGCTTCGGCATGGCTGTGCCTCCCTTCTTTTTTCCTGATGTATATGCTATCTGTTTTGCCTCGGATTGTCAACCGCTTTTTGCTGAAAATCGCATGCTTCCCCGGGGCGCGGGCGAACGCCGGCCAGGTATTCCTCCTCCGTCAGGACGGGGACGCCGGCCCGGGTCAGCATGCTGGCAAAGACGCCGTCTCCCTCCGTCAGCCCGCCGTCAAAACGGCCGTTGTGGATGACGCCCCGGCCGCAGGAGGGGCTCCTGGCCTTCAGCACCGCCAGGGTGCAGCCCTTCTCCCGGCAGATGGCCATGGCCTTTTCCGCGCCCAGGAGAAAAGCCTCCGTCACGTCCTCCCCGGCGCAGTTGATCACCCGGTCCCCCACCCGCTCGCTGGGCTTGCGGGGCGTGGGCAGGCCGCCCAGCACCTCCGGGCACACCGGCACCGCCTCCCCGGCCTCCACCAGCCGGCGGACCTCCGGCACCAGCTTGCTCTGCCCGTCCATCCGGCACGGAACCCCCGTCAGGCATTCGCTCACCAGGATCATGTCCCATCCCTCCCCGTTATGGATTCAGTTCGACCGCCCGGGCCGGAATCCTGTTTTTTCACCCCCGGCGCGCGGAATCTTTTCCCGCGTTTTCTCCGACCGATATTTTGCTCTTGACACGGGCCATACCTGTCGTTATAATGCAACCCGCATGCCACAGAGCCGAATATCCGCCTCTCTCCGCCGCTTTTCGGGTAAAAGCGCGGTGTCGGAGTGCGAAAACGAGCAAAAAGTGGGGCTTTGTTCCTGCAAATCAGACCGATCCGGCAGTCCGGTGGTATCCGGATGGCGGATCGTGGAATAAACGGTTATCAAAGTGGTATCAACTTTTGAGGAGGATGCGCATGAGGCTGGTGCTGTGCCCGCGGTGCGAACTGAATTACATCACGGGCAACGAGGAATACTGCAAGGTCTGCCTGTCGGAGATGAAAGGCGCGCCGCAGACGGACGATGTGGAGCTGTGCTCCGTGTGCAACGAGAACCCGGTACTGCCGGGGCGCGACGTCTGCGCCATCTGCCTGCGGGAGATGGAGGAACAGACCGGCACGGAGACCGCCGCGGACATCCGGGAAAGCGCCCAGGCGGACGACATCGTCGAGATGGACTCCGTCTCGCAGATGGACGAGATCCTGCCCGAGGTCAAGGATGAGATGGGCGAGGACTACGGCAGCATGCAGAACGCCCTGAGCCTGGAGCGCGTCCGGGAGGACGAGGAGAAGGAGCAGGACGAGGCGGAGGCCGAAGAGGAAGGCTGAGGCCGGAAAGGTACACCGATGAAGCTTTTTGCCATCGCGGACCTGCATCTGCCGGGGGGCGACGACAAACCCATGGACGTGTTCGGCCCGCAGTGGGACGGGCACTTCCAGCGGATCAGCCGGGACTGGCGGCAGCGGGTGGCCCCGGAGGATCTGGTCCTGATCCCGGGGGACATCTCCTGGGCCATGCAGCTGAGCCACGCCCTGCCGGACCTGGAAGCCATCGGCGCCCTGCCCGGGCAGAAGCTGCTGATCAAGGGCAATCACGACTACTGGTGGTCCTCCCTGACCCGGGTGCAGGAAGCCCTGCCCGCCGGGATGAAGGCCCTGCAGCACAGCGCGGCGGACGTCGGCGGCTGGGTGGTCTGCGGCACCCGGGGCTGGATGTTCCCCACCGGGGACGCGCCGCTGTCCCCCGAGGATGACCGGGTGTACCGCCGGGAACTGCTGCGGCTGGAGATGGCCCTGGCCGAGGCGGAGCGCATGGCCGCCGGCCGGCCCGTCGTCGTCATGCTGCATTACCCGCCCCTCTACGACACCCAGCGGGACACCGCCTTCACGGAGCTGCTCACCGCCCGCGGCGCCCACACCGTGGTCTACGGCCACCTGCACGGGTCCGGGATCCGCGCCGGCTTCAGCGGAATGCACCGGGGCGTGCGGTACGCGCTGGTGTCCTGTGACAGCCTGGATTTTCAGCTGATGGAGCTTTCCATGGACGCCTGACGGTCAACCGGACCGGCGGGCGTTTTTTTCGTCCCGGCTATCTTTTCCTTTTTTCTCCATTCTTTTTCGCAGGCCGGCAGGAATCCGGCCCCGGCCGTCGAAATGAGAAATCACAGTTGTATCGTTTTCAATGAAAAAGACAATTTCACAGAACGAGGAGGCCGGAAAAATGGAACGGAACGCGATCACCAACATGATCCTGCAAAACGCCATGGTGCTCTATGGCCAGCCCAAGTGGACCTTCGGCAAAAACACCTGCAACACCTATGAGGTTTTTGTGGAGTATTTCCGCACGGAGTCCGGGAATCTGCTGCCGGCCTGGCCCATCCTGGAGATCATCGAGCAGGACGACGCCATGACCATGTTGTTCTCCACCACCCTGCTGTGGGAGGCCGTGGAGCGGACCATCGAGATCAGCCGCAACGCCAACAGCCACCTGCACCTGTCCCTGAACATCCTGCCCCGGTTCGTCGAGAGCGACAACTTCGTGCAGCAGGTCACGGACTGTCTGGAGAAGACGGGCTTCGACCCGAAGCGGCTGCAGTTTGAGATCAGCGAGCTCCAGGACCTGAACGACGAGGGCGCGGCCCACCTGAACGCCCTGCGGGACAAGTTCGGCATCTCCCTGGTCATGGGCAATTTCGGCACCAAGCACACCAACATGCCCCTGCTCCGAAAGGTGCACTTCGACGGCCTGGAGCTGGACAAGAGCTACTCGCTGTATGTGCCCGGGGACGACATGACCGCCAAGATCATCGTCGCCATCCAGCAGATGGCCGACACCACCGACATGTTCGTCTGCGCCAAGGGCATCGAGAACCAGGAGCAGTTCGAGTTCTACGAGGAGCTGGGCATCTACAAGGGCCAGGGCCCCATGATCGGCAACCCCATGCCTCTGGACGAGCTGGAGAAGTTCATCAAGCTCTACGCCCTCCCCATCGGCCACGCGTAAACCGCTCTCCCCTGATTCAAAAGGCCTCTCCCCCGCGTCGGAGGAGAGGCCTTTCGATTGGCCGGGGTGCTTCACCGCATCACTGGCCGCCGGGGCCGTGGTCGTCCCGCGGACCCACATGGTCGGGGCTGATGAAGGTGAAGCTGGGCTGCTTGTCCGTGGGGTAGGTGTAGACATACCCGTCGGTGGTGGTGAAGCTGGTCAGGGTGAGGACCACCGTGCCGATGTTCATGTCGGGCTGCGAGTAGCCGGAGAAGGTGAACCGCCCGTGGACGGTGGTCTCCCCGGCCTTCAGCCGCTCGGAGTAGTAGCCGTTGAAGCTGTTCTTGCCGTTCTTCGTCACGGCGATGGGCATGTCGAACAGGTCCAGGCACTCCACCTTGAAGTCAAAGCGGGCGATGCTCATGTTGCTCCAGTTCCGCACCGTGATCTTGATCTTGTTGTCCTCCAGGTACACCTGCTGGATCTCCAGCGCGTCCTTGTAGTTCCCGACCTTGATCATGCAGTTGGTGACATAGCCGCCGTCCTCGGTGATGCCGGTGATCACCGTGCTGCCCTTGTTCTTGCCCTTCACCGTGGGCCGGTTGTTGGTGCCGCTGACGGTGACCACGTTGGTGTTGTCGCTGAACCAGGTCATGTTGGTGTTGCTGGCGTCGGCGGGCTCCATCACCGCCTGGATGCGGATGCTGTCGCCCTGGTCCAGCGCCACATACTCGTTCTTCATGTGCACGCCCAGCACCGGCTGGATCACCGTGCACTTGATGCGGGCGCTCTTGTCGGAGCCGTCGGCGGCCTTGACGGTGATGTAGCACTCACCGCGCTTGACCGCCGTCACCATGCCGTCCGCGGTGACCGTGGCCACTTCCTTGTTGTTGCTGGACACCTTCACGGACTTGTCCGTGGCGTCCTCGGGACCCACGACCCAGCTGATGGGGCAGTAATCGCCCACCTTCAGGTACAGGGAGTCCGGGGTGATGGTGATGCTGGTGACCTTCTGGGTGACGGTGACGGGGCAGGCGGCCTGAATGCCGCCGTTCTCCTGGCTGGCGCAGATGATGGCGGTGCTGCCGGCCTTCACGCCGGTGATGCGGCCGTTCTCGTTGACCGTGGCGATCCCGGGATCCAGGGAGGTCCAGGTCACCTTCTTGTTGGTGGCGTTGCCGGGCTGGATGGTGGGGGTGACGGTGGTGGACCGGCCGGTGTCCACGGTGACGGTGGCGGGTTTCAGGGTGATGCCCTCCACGTGCTGGCCCACCGTCACGGTGACGCGGGTCGACTTGTTGGAGCCGTCCGTGGCGCGGATGGTGATGTTGGCCTCGCCCCGGGTCAGGCCGTGCACGGTGCCGTCGCTGTCCACGGTGGCGATCCGGGTGTTGTCGCTGGTGAAGGTGACCGCCTGGACGTCCGCGTCCGCGGGGCTGATGGTCCAGCCCAGCCGGATCGTCTCGCCAGCGTAGGTGGTGACCGCCTTGTTCTCCGGGGTGATGCCGGTCACCAGCTGGATCACGGACACCGGAATGGTGCCGGACACGCCGGCGTCCACCGCGCTGGTGCAGATGATCACCGCGGTGCCGCGCTTCACACCGGTGACGCGGCCGTTCTGGTTCACGGACGCGATGGTGGGATCCGAGGAGGTCCACACCACGTTCTTGTTGCTGGCGCTGGCGGGCAGGACCGTGGCCGTCAGGGAGATGCTCTCCCCCGCCGCCACATTGGTGCCCTTGGTGGCGTTGACCGTGATGGAGGTGGGCTGCTGGTCCACCCGGATGGTGACCTCGCTGGTGCGGCCGCTGCCGTCATTGGCGACGGCGCGGAGTTTGCCGCTGCCCTTGCTGAGGCCCGTCACGACGCCATTCTCATCCACGGCCACCACGGCGGGAGTCAGGGACGTCCAGGTGACGGTGGCGATGGTGGCGTTCTCGGGCTTGACCGCCACGGTGGCCTGGGCCGTGCCGCCGATGCCGATGGCGGCGGGCGCCACCGACGCCGTCAGGGAGCGCACGGGCTGCATGCAGAAGACATGGTAGCGCTGCTGCACGTCCGGGCAGATCTCAGAGGCCACGGTGAGGATGCACTCGCCGGGGCCCTGGGGCGTGACGTTCCGGCCGCGGACCTTCAGCAGGTCCGGGTTGTCCGTCGACACCACGATGTTGAGGCTGCTGGCGTCCTTGGGGGTCAGGGTGGCGCTGAAGCTGTAATCCGTTCCCACGGACAGCATCAGCACGGGGAGCAGGGCGTCCGCCTGGTTCTCCTCGTCATACTCCATGGTCAGCAGCCCCGCCAGGGTCGGATCGTCCGGCTGCAGGACCGAAAGGTTCTTCTCGTTCACCTCCAGGCCCGTCACGGCCCGCTGCACGGTGAGGTTGGCGGAGGTGGTTTTGTTCATCCCGTTGACCTTGCAGGTGGCCTTGATGGTGGAGGTTCCCTTGGTGAGGCCGGTCACCGTGCCGTTTTCGTCCACGGTGGCAACCTTGGTGTTGGAGCTGGTCCAGGTGACCTCCGCCTGCGCGGCGAGGCCGGTGCGGTCCAGCGCCAGCGTGACGCTGTCCCCCTCAAAGATCGTGATCTTGTGCTCCAGGAACGTAAAGTCCGCGTCGGCCAGCGCCGCGGTCCCCATCAGCAGGACCAGCACCGCCGTCAGCGTCAGAAATAATGCGCGTTTCACGATGATTCCCTCCCTTGTTTCTCTCCGGAAAGCCGGGATCCTCCGCCCCGGTCTCCCTCATGATGAGTATACGTCCTCGCGCCTCTTTTGGCAAGATGCGCGGAAGACTTTTACAAACGTCCCGGGGGCTTTTCGCGCAATTTCTTTTCTCCGGATGAAAACCTTGATGATTTCCGTTATTTGTTGTAGAATATCGTCCGAAACGAAGGAGGTTCCCCATGAGACACCGCATCCCGCGCATCCTTCTGATCCTGGCGCTGCTCCTGATCGCGTGCGCCGTGAGCGCCATGGCCGAATCCGTCGAGGCCGGGCTCACCGACCGCGGGCTGGACCTGGGCACCGCCGGCGTCCACTGGCCGGAGATCACCGGGCTGGCGGACCCGGACCTGCAGGACGCCCTGAACGCCCAGCTGCGGGAGGCCGCCGACGCGGACGCCCTCACCGCCCGCATGGCCATGGTCATGAGCGCGGATCCGCCCCTGACGGTTTCCTGGGAGGGCCGGCTGGAGGGCGGAATCCTCTCCGTGGCGATCCGCCGGGAGGGCCCCCTGACGGACGGCCGCTTCCGCAGCGTGTGGGCCACAGTGAACGCCGACACGGTCACCGGCGAGGCCATTCTCCTCACCGATCTGTTCACGGACGCCGACGAGGCGCTGGCCTTCATCGAGGCCTGGCTGGAGGACGACATCGCCTGGGGGCTCAGCGACCACCTGATGAACAGCGAGCTGACTCCCCTGCCGGAGCAGTTCGCCATCACCCCCGGCGGGCTGACCCTGTATTACAAAGTGTCCGCCCTGTCCACCCTCAGCGACCGGGCGGGTGCCGTCACCCTGGACTGGGCGCCGCTCCGCCCCTGGCTGGACCTGTCGGAGGACGGCTTCCTCGCCCGCTTCGGCGTGAGCGGCGTGCTGGAAGCGAACGCGGAAGCCCTGACAGAGGCCTTTGCCGCCGGCAGCCTGCCCTGGGTCCCCGCAGCTCTGGGGGACGACGTCCAGGCTCTGGCGGACCGGTATCACCTGCTGGCCGACCCGGACTTTTACGACGGCGGCCGCTACGTCCAGCTGGAAGACAGCCGCTTCCGGGACGTGTACCTGATGACGGACGGCCTGTCGGTGAAGCGGTTTGAGAACAGCACCGTGCTGGGCCTGCGGGCGGACCGCTTCGGCCTGTGGGGGCTGGTCACCGGCGAAACCACCCGGGAGGACTGGCAGGCCCTGCTGGGCGAACCCTACGCTTCGGTGGACCTGGAGGGCGACGCCGCGGAGGCGCTGCGCCTGGTCCCCGGTACCAGCGACTACTACCGCTGCGGCGAGCACATCCTGCAGCTGCACGCGGACGAAGAAGGCGTCCTGAGGAGCGTCTTCCTCCTTCCATAAACCCTTTGAACGGAGGATTCCATGCCGAGAAAATCCAGCGGAGGAAAGCAGGCCAAGAGCTACACCGAGGGCAGCATTGCCGCCGGCCTGATCATTGGCACCCTGCTCATCGCCATCGGCACCGTGATTCTCATCACGGCGCTGCCGATCGTACATGGCGGCATTTTTGATACCATCCGGAAGACCGTCTGCCATCTGGCCGGCGTCACGGCCCCGGTGTTGGCGGTGCCCTTCATCTGGGCGGGCATTCTCCTCTGGATCGGCACCCGCCGCAAGGTCAGTCCCCGGGCCTTGCTGCTCTTTACCCTGATCTATCTGCTGGTCATGGCATTCATCCAGTTGATCACTTACATTCTTTTCGAAGGCCAGAAATGCCCTCTGATGGACATTATCTGGGGATATGATCCGGTATCGAATACAACGAGCGACGATCATTCATTCGGTACATTGGTGTCAAGACTGAACAATGCGGTCCTGGGGTCAGGAGGAGAGGTGCGTTGCGGCAGCGGCCTCATCGGCTACCTGGTGGCCTTCCCGCTGTGGAAGCTGGTCGGCCCGCTCCTGGCGGCCATCTTGGTCGGTTTCCTGATCTTTGGGGCGGCACTGGCCCTGTTCCACTTCAAGCCCAAGGCCTTCGTGGCCTGGATGAAGCGGCACGTGGAAGCCCGCAACGCCCGGCATGACGCCAAGGAACAGCAGCGGCAGCAGGCGGTGTGGATGAACAAGCAGCAGCCCGGCGCGGAGACCGTTCCGGCGCCGGACCCGCGCTGGGAAGCCGCCCGGCAGCCGCAGCCCCAGCGCACCGGTTTCCAGCCCGTGCCGGAGGAGACCCGGTGGACGCCTCCCACGGCCACCGCGCCGGCCCCGGCGGAGGAATCCCCCCGCACCGGCAAAAAGCGCTTTATCAGCCGGATCTTCGGCGCCAGCTATGACGAGGACGAACCCGAGGCGGAAGAGCCCGTATCCCTGCGGGCCTCCCGCCGGCCTGCCAAAGAGGAAGCCCCGGCCCCGGTGAATCCCTACCAGCGGCCCGTGGCGCCTCCCGCGGAGAAGGTCCCGGCCCCCGTCCGCCCCGCCGTCCTGTCCGAGCCTGAGCCCGACGAACCCGACCCGGTCGTGCCCGCTTCCGACGAGCCGGAACCCGCGGCCGTCCCCGCACCGACAGACACGCCGGCGGATCGCGGGACCGCCACCCGGCGCCGCCGCTCGGACCGCGCCGCCGAGCCCGTGAAGCCCGCGGCGCCCCCGGCCCCCAAGCCCTCCTGGACCGACGACGACCGGCCCCCGTGGGAGGACGCCCCCGCCAAGCCGGATTCCGCCCGGATGCCCGTCATTCGGGACCGCAGCGCGTCCACCGGCGAGCCCCTGAACATCAAACCGGTCCGGGAGGACGAGAAGACGCTGGGCGGCAAGAGGAAAAAGGATGAAACGCCAAAGCAGCTCAGCATGTATATCTTTCCCAGCCTCGACATGCTGAACCCGCCCCAGCCGCGCGTGGACATCAGCGGTGAAGAAGACGCCATGCGCGCCCGGAAGCTGGAGGAGACCCTGTCCTCCTTCAAGGTGGACGCCGCCGTCCGGCACATCACCCACGGCCCCGCCGTCTCCCGCTTTGAGCTGGAGCTGGCCCCGGGCATCAAGGTGAGCAAGGTCACAGGCCTGGGGGACAACATCGCCATGAACATGGAGGCCAAGAGCGTCCGCATCGAAGCCCCCATCCCGGGCAAATCCCTGGTGGGCATCGAGGTACCCAACCGGGCGGTATCCACCGTGACCCTGCGGGAGCTGATGGAATCCCCGGCCATGCGGGAGGCAAAGGATCCCCTGACCGTGGCCCTGGGCAAGGACATCGCCGGAGCTCCCATCGTCTGCAACCTCTCCAAGATGCCCCACCTGCTCATCGCCGGCGCCACCGGCTCCGGCAAGTCCGTGTGCATTAACGCCATCATCAACTCCCTGCTCTTCCGGTGCACCCCCGCGGAGGTGCGGCTGATTCTGGTGGACCCCAAGGTGGTGGAGCTGCAGTGCTACAACGGCGTGCCCCACCTGATGCTGCCGGTGGTCAGCGACCCCCACAAGGCCTCCGCCGCCCTGGAGTGGGCCGTGGACGAGATGATGCTCCGCTACAACAAGTTCAGGACTGTGGGCGTCCGGAACATCGACGGCTACAACAGCCACCTGCCCGCCGGCGAGGAGAAGATGGCCCGGCTGGTCATCATCATCGACGAGCTGGCGGACCTGATGATGGTCTGCAAGCGGGACGTGGAGGAGCGCATCTGCCGTATCGCCCAGCTGGCCCGGGCAGCGGGCATCCATCTGATCGTGGCCACCCAGCGCCCCTCCGTGGACGTCATCACCGGCCTGATCAAGGCCAACATCCCCAGCCGCATCGCCTTCAAGGTCACCTCGTATGTGGACAGCCGCACCATCCTGGACGGCAATGGCGCCGAGCAGCTGCTGGGCTGGGGCGACATGCTCTACAAACCCATGGGCTCCTTCACCCCCACCCGCATCCAGGGCTGCTTCCTCTCCGACGACGAGGTCAACGGCATCACGGACTTCATCCGTTCCACCTGCCCCGCCAACTACGACCCGGACCTCATCGAGCGCCTGGAGCACTCCGGCGAGGAAGCCGCGGAATTGCCCTCCACGGACGACTTCGCCGCGGAGGAGAGCGGCGGCGGCGACATGACCCTGCTGGCCCAGGCCATCGAGATGGCTGTCCAGGACGGGCAGGTCTCCACCAGCATGGTCCAGCGCCGCCTCCGGGTGGGCTACTCCCGGGCCGGCCGCCTGGTGGACGAGATGGAAAAGCGGGGCGTGGTCTCCGCCCAGGACGGCTCCAAACCCAGACTGTGCCTGATCACCAGGGAAGAATTCGAGAACATGAAAGCCAGCGGCGAGCTGAACTGAAAACTTTCACAAAATAATCCCCGCCTCCGGGAACAAAGGTCCGTCTCCTGCGTCTAAGGGTCAGCAAGGAGAAAAACCTGCGGAACCGGAGACGGGGATTATGAATGAACGAAAGAGGTGCAGACCATGAAATCCGGAATCGTGAGAACACTCAGCATCCTGCTGGCCCTGCTGCTGGCCCTGCCGTGCGTCGGCGCGCTGGCGGAGCAGCCGGCCATCAGCCGCATCTGCAAACTGAACGACCAGGGCGAGGACGTCCGGCAGATCCAGGAGCGGCTCATCGCCCTGGGATACCTGGAGGGCGAGGCCGGCGGCGTCTTCGACAGCGCCACGGAAAAGGCCCTGCTGGATTTCCAGAGCACGAACAGCCTGCTGAAGACCGGCATGGCCGACGCCATCACCCTGGGGGTGCTCTTCTCCGACAGCGCCCTGGAGAAGGACTACTGGAGCAAGCGCTGGGCCGACGACTACGACGAGGAATACGCCGTGGTGGAGGAAGCCGCAGAAACCGGCGCCTACGTGTATTACGCCGCTGAGCCCAGCATGGCGGCCGCGCCCATGCCCATGGCCACCGCCATGCCCAGGAGCTTCAGCACCGAGGAGTACGGCTACACGGCGGAGACCGGCTACACCTCCGCCCAGACCACCCAGTTCAGCACCTTCTCCGTGGACGTGGACACCGCCGCCTACGCCCAGGTCCGGTCGAAGATCCTCCGGGGCGAGCGGGTCCCCGCCGACGCCATCCAGGTGGAGCAGATGCTGAACTACTTCTCCTACGACTACGCCCAGCCCAAAGCAGGCGAGCCCTTCGGCGTCACCATGGAGATGGCGGAGTGCCCCTGGAACGAAAACGCCCTGCTGCTGCTCATCGGCCTGCAGGCGGAGATCATCCGGGACGAGAACCGCCCGGACTACAACCTGGTCTTCCTCATCGACACCAGCGGCAGCATGTACGGCTCCGACCGTCTGGACCTGGTGAAGCGCGCCTTCATGCTGATGCTGGACGAGCTGAAGCCCACCGACACCGTGTCCATCGTGGCCTACGCCTCCATGGACCGGGTGGTGATCGAGGGCGTGCCCGCCTCCGAGAAGACCCGCATCATGGACGCCCTGAACAGCCTGGAAGCCCACGGCTCCACCAACGGCTCCGCCGGCCTGACCCGGGCCTATGAGATCGCGGACCGTTACGCCCGGGAGGGCTCCGTCAACCGCATCCTGCTGGCCACCGACGGCGACCTGAACGTGGGCCTCACCAGTGAGGGCGACCTGGCCCGCCTGGTGCAGGAGAAGAAGGAAGCCGGCGTCAAGCTGACGGTGCTGGGCTTCGGCTACGGCAACTACAAGGACAACAAGATGGAAGCCCTGGCCCTGTACGGCGACGGCAACTACTGGTACATCGACACGATCTATGAGGCCCGGAAGGCCCTGGTCACCGAGGCCGGCGGCACCTTCCTCACCGTGGCCGAGGACGTGAAGCTCCAGCTGGACTTCAACCCGGGCAAGGTCGCGGCCTTCCGCCTGGTGGGCTACGAGGACCGGGTCATGGCCGCCGAGGATTTCGCCAACGACAAGGTGGAGGGCGGCATGATCGGCAGCGGCCATCAGGTCACGGCCCTGTACGAGATCATCCCCGCCAGCGGCGATGCCGGCGTGGACGCGCCCCAGAGCAAGTACGGCACCTTCGTCCCGGGGAACTCCGCGGAGTGGTTCACCCTGAGCATCCGCGCCAAGGTTCCCGGCAGCGAGACCAGCGACCTCTATTCCTACCCCTGGCTGCCGGAAGCCGAGCCCGGTGAGCCCACCGGCAACATCCGCTTTGCCGCCGCCGTGGCCGAGACCGCGCTGCTGCTCCGGGACAGCGCCTACAAAGGCAGCGCCACCTTCGAGAACGTCCAGGCCCTGCTGAAGGGCTGCGACACCGTGGCCGGGGACGTCTACAAGGAGGAGTTCGTCTACCTGGTGAACCTGCTCCAGCGCCAGAGCGAGCTGGCGAGATAAACCGCCGTTCCCCTTTCTCAGCCGCCTTCGGGCGGCTTTTCGCTGTCCGCGCAGCCGACGTCAATTTTTTCCGTCGTAAAAATATTGATTGCTTGATATTTTTGGCCATAGAAAAATGTTTGACCTATATTTTTGCCCGGAAAAATATTGACGGTGCGGTTCCGATGACTGGAACATACAATGATTCACACCTGCCGATACACCCAGAATCATGCTTCCGCGACAGCCTCTTTTATGCCGCGTCCGTGGCACGTGAAGAGTCCGATGTCAACAACCCACAAGCAAAAAACGATTCTTACACCACCCACTGTCCCGTCCTCTCTGAAGTCCTCCACGAAGCCTCTTGACAACCGGCACACCGCGGCCTTACAATTCCTTACAGCGATCTGCGCAAAACCGTAAACAGGGAGGCCATACGTATGAAGCGCCTGATTTCCCTTATGCTGATCCTGACGCTGGCCGCGGCGGTGCCCGCGCTCTCGGAGACAGCCGTTTGGGATTGCCCCAACTGCGGCCGGACGGGCAATGAGGACAACTTCTGCCCAAGCTGCGGGCAGGCCCGGCCGGACGGAAGCCCGGACGAGCGGGAAGACGGGTCCGCCGGGGACAGGGACGCGCAGCTGCGGCGAGCGATCGCGGCATATGACGAGAAGGATTATGAAACCGCGTTTCCGCTCCTGCTGTCCCTCGCGGATGAGGGGGACGCGGATGCACAGTGGCGTGTCGGCGTCATGTATGACGATGGAAACGGCGTCGCAGAGAACGACGCTTTGGCCTTTGAATACACCCGTTCTTCCGCCATGCAGGGAAACTCCGACGGGCAATGGCGGCTTGGCATCCTGTATGAGTATGGGCGCGGCGTGAAGAGCGATGACGTGATGGCGGCCGTGTATTACACTTTGTCCGCGGAACAGGGAAACACCAGCGGTCTTTACTTCCTGGGATTCATGTATCGGCACGGACGCGGCGTACAGAAAGACGTTGACCGGGCCATCGACTGCTACCGGAGGGCAGCCGAAAAGGGAAACGCCTCCAGCGCTTCCACTTTGGGATACATGTATGAACTCGGTGAAGATGTGGAGCAGGATTACGAGACCGCGCTGATGTATTACGAAATGGCCCTTGAAAACACCGCTGAAGACTCCTACTACTATTCCTGGTACCAGAAGGATGTTGAGGATCTCCGGCAGAAGATCGCCCTGCTTTCGGACACACCTACCCCAGCGCCTACGCCCGTCCCGACCGCTACGCCCACCCCAAACCCCACGCCCTCCCCGTCCGCAAGCACCGGCATTCGCCCTTACCTGCAGGACCTGAACGTGTACAGCAAGGGCGCTTTCAACCTCACCGGGCCGGACCTGAGCCGGACCATTTACGGGGACCGGTTCGACTGGCCGAACAACGGCGGGAGAATCATCGACCAATATGTGCAGGCCCTCGTGGACAGCGGCAATTTCAGGATCGTTGACGTGTTCGACGACGAGCAGGAATACGGCGGCTGGAATCCCTATTCGATGCAGGGAACGGTCCATTACCGCTTCTATGAGGTGGCGCTGGAGTACACCGGCACCGAGCAGCTGGGCGCCCGGATCGGGATGAACAAGAAAAGCAAGTCAGGCCACGTGGTCATCCGTTACGGATACCAGAACAGCGACGTCAAGAATCGGCTGACCATCCAATACTCCAACGGCATCGACCTGATCGACCTGGGTTACCGCTACGGTTCCCCGAAACCCGTGACCGCGGCCGCCGCCACGCCGAACCCACGGCCCACCGTCACTGCGAAGCCCACCCCCAAGCCGATCGCAAACCCGCAGCATACCGTCACCATGAGCGTAGGCGAGCGCAGGGAATTCACTTTCAACCGCACGGTTCCGGATTATGAGCGAATCAACGAAACCTTCCAGTGGTCCATCACGTCCGGCGCCGGGCTGGCCAAAATCGAAAACGCCAATTCCCGCACCTGTACCGTGACCGCGCTGAAGGCCGGTACTTTCCAGCTCGACTGCACCTATGTGTACAGCCATTACGACTCGGATGTCCTCACCGGAAACTGGGAATACAAAACCGAGAACGTCGGGGAGGGTTTCGTCGTCACCGTCAAGTGATGCCGGATCGCCTTTCCGCATGCAAAAGGACCGGCCCGCCGAGACCGATCCTTTTTGCCTGAGCCCGATCACTCATGCACCGTCTCCGGCTCCTCGAAGTCCTCCTCCGGCGGGGGGAGGGCATCGCAGACCATGATGAGCGCGTCCTCGCCGTTGTCCTCGTAATAGCGCTTGCGGCGGCCGACCTTGAAGAAGCCCAGCTTCTCGTACATCGCCCGGGCCGCTGCGTTGCTCTCCCGCACCTCCAGGGTGGAATACGCCGCCCCCAGGTTGGAGAGGTACTGCAGCAGCGCCCGGGTCACAGCCTCCCCGATGCCCCGGCGGCGGAAAGCCTCCGCCACGGCGATGTTGGTGACATGGCTTTCGTCGAGGATGATCCACGCCCCCGCGAAGGCCGCCACCCGGCCGTCCGCTTCCGCTACCAGGTAGCGGGCCGCCTTGTTGCGCGTCAGTTCCCCCTCGTAGTCCGCCCGGGTCCAGGGGTGGGCGAAGGTGGCCTCCTCGATGGCCACCACCGGGTCCAGGTCCGCAATGGTCATGCGGCGGATCGTCAGGTCATTCCCCATGGGCGGCGGCCTCCATCAGCTTCCGGTTCCGCTCCGCGCTGGGCGCCCGGAGATAATACGGCATCAGGGACAGGTAGTCGAGGGTCTCCTCCGTCTGAGCAGCCAGCTGGGCGGCGGCTTCCGGGCGCAGGTACGCGAAGGCCGGCGCCGCGAATACCGCCCGCTCCCCCATCAGTTCCGCCAGGCGCCGCCGATGCACCGGCATGCCGTCCCCGGTGAACAGCACCCGCTCCCCCGCCGCCAGCAGCCGCTCCGCCAGCAGCTCCACCGCGACGGGCTCGTCCGGCGCGAGGCGCTCCGGCCGCTGAGGAGAAGCGCCGCGGAACAGGGCGGCGTACACCTGCCCGGCCCGGGCGTCCTGCATGGGGCAGATGACGCCGTCAAAGGACCCCGCCCCCGCGGCCATGGCCTCCAGGGCGTTCACCGCCACACAGGGCTTGCCGCTGCCGTGGGCCAGGCCCTTCACCGTGCTGACCCCCAGCCGGACACCCGTGAAGCTCCCCGGCCCGGTCACGCAGGCTAGCCGGTCCATGTCTGCCAGGCTCAGGCCGGTGCAGGCAAAGGCCGCGTCCACCATGGGCATCAGGTTCACGGAATGGGTGCGCTTGTTCAGCACCGTCTGGCTGAAGCGGACCGCACCGTCCGAGAGGACGGCCACCCCGCAGGTGGGTCCGGACGTGTCGATGGCAAGGATGTTCACGGAAAGCCTCCTTGGGAATTCGGAATGCGGAATGCGGAATTTGGTTTCTCTTGCGGACGCTGCCGCAATGGTCAGAGTGTCAGGTCTTTGCGGAAAGCGCCCCGGGGGTCAAGGGTGATCTCGCGGGTGGTCTCGTCCAGCGGGCGGATCCAAACCAGCAGGTGATCCGCCGGGATGGCCTCCGGGCAGCGGGCGGGCCACTCGATGACGGCGACGCCGTCGCCCCCCAGGTACTCGTCCATGCCCATGTCCCAGAGTTCCTCCGGGCCGTTCAGCCGGTACCAGTCGAAGTGGTACAGCGGCACGCGGCCCTCCTCGTACACGTTGAGGATGGTGAAGGAAGGCGACGCCACGGGCCCGTCGATGCCCAGCCCCCGGGCAATGCCCCGGGTGAACTCGCTCTTCCCCGCCCCCAGGTCCCCTTCCAGCAGCAAAACATCCCCCGGCAGAAGCTGCCGGGCCAGGCGTGCGCCAAGCGCGCGGGTCTCCGCCGGGGAATGGGTGATCATCTCTGTTTTACCTCTTTGCGTTGCGCGTCTGTCCGAAGCTTCCCTTCAGCAGCGGGGACAGGGGTTTGTAGATCAGCATCGTGATCAGGGTGATGGCCGCGCCTTTCAGCATGTTGAACGGCACGATGGTGGGCAGGACCCATCCCATCCGCTGTTCCGCCGGAATGCCGTAGAAGGGGAACAGGATGTAAAGATTGGCCAGAATCGCGAAGATCACCATGAGCACCGCGCCCGTCAGCATCCCGATGGCTGCCGTATTCTGAGACTTTTTCCTGTGGTAGATCACGGCCGCCGGCAGCACATACGCCGTACCCATCAGGAAGTCAGCCAGTTCCCCGACGCCCGCGCTTGAGGTGTGCGTCAGTCCGATCAGGCTCTTGAGGACCATCATAATGACGCCCTGAACCGGCCCCATTGCGAAGGCGCCGAGCATGATCGGAACATTGGAGAAGTCGAGTTTGTAGGGCGGAACAATGGTGATTTCAAAGGGCGGAAGGAACAGGATCGACGAAATGGCGACGAGCACGCCCATCAGAACCAGGTTGTACGTGGAGAATACAGGCTTGTGGTTTGACTTTTGCGTTTGCATGAGACGCACCTCCTCCGAAAATACGCACGCCCCTGAAGCGACTTGCTTTTCAGGGGCGGAAATATGGCGTATTTCCAGCGCTCTTCTCTCATCCAGACTGTACTGTCGGCCCCGGAATCTCACCGGATCGACCTTTCTTTCCCCGCCACCCCGCATCAAACGGGAAGGAAGAGGAAAAAACAGGTTCGCGGGCTCTACCGCCGGTAGGGAATCTCACCCTGCCCCGAAGAAGCTTCATGAAGCGATGCAGTTGTATGGCGGGTTGTCCGCCGGGATTATCTTAGCACAGGGGGGACGGGTTGTCAAGCCTCGCCGGCCGCGGCTTTCCGGACCCTGTCACTGCCTGGTCACCGTGATGCCCTCGCCGGTGTCCACATCCTCCAGAGTCATGGTATCTCCGTTGATGCTGAAGCGGAAGCGCTGGGTGTACCCGGTGTCCTCGACGATGGTCAGTACATCGTCCTCCACTGTGTACGTGCCCGAAAAGCCGTGGTCATTGCCGCAGGTCCCGTTCTCCAGGAAGCTGATCACGTACCCGTTGGCCGCGTTGTGCCATGTCCCGACGACGGTTTCCTGCGTTTCGTCCGTTTTCTCCACAGTTGCTTCCAGACTGTCCGGATTGAAGAGCACAAACCCTTCCGGAAGCTCACCCGGTTCTATATACTGAAAATCCAAATCGATCCCATACTCATCCAGGTATTCCCTGAGGCCTTCCGGGATCTCCGGCTGCGGTGATTCAACTTCATACGCCTCAAACGTCGGCACATCGTTTTCCACGGTCACCACAGGCACCACAGAGAAGACAATCGCCAGGACGAGCATTACGGAAACAGCGATCTCCGTGAATCCAAGCATGGTTTCAACTCCTCTCAATCCATCGCATGCGGGCGTTGTACAGGATCATCCCCAAAGGATCGCCAGCGCCGGGACCACCTGTTTCTTCCGGGAAACCACCCCGTCCAGAAAGACCCGGCCGTCCTGCACCTGCGCGCCGTTGAAGGCCTGGCGGATGATCTCGCCGTCGCCCTCGAACAGAAGCATGGTGCTCTCCTTCAGCACGTCCGTCAGCATCACCAGCATCATGTCGTAGCCCATTTGCTTCTTGGTCCGGGCCATGGCCTGGCGGAACTCGTCGACGCGCTTCATCATGCCGTCCGAATCCATGGTGGTGATCTGGCTGATGCCCACCCGGCGGTCCCCCATGTGGAACTCCTTGAAGTCGGTCTTGAGGAGGGCTTCCACGGGCTTGTCGGCGCTCTGGCTGGCGGAGAAGACCTCCCGGCCCAGGGTGTCCAGGTCCAGGCCGGCGATGTGGGCCAGCCGCTCCGCCATGCGGCGGTCCCGCGGGGTGGCGGTGGGCGACTTGAACATCACCGTGTCGCTGATGATGGCCGCCGCCATGAGCCCCGCCAGGGGCTCGTCCGGCATGATGCCCTGCTCCTGGAACATGGTGCCCACGATGGTGGCGGTGGAGCCCACGGGCTCGTTGCGCATGAACACCGGATAGCCGGTCTCCACGTCCCCCAGCCGGTGGTGGTCGATGATCCCCACCAGCTCCGCCTGCTCCAGGCCGGGCACCGACTGCCCCACCTCGTTGTGGTCCACCAGCACAATGCGCTTGCGCTTGGGTCGCAGCAGGTGATAGCGGCTCAGGGTGCCCACCACTTTGCCGTCCGCGTCCAGCACGGGGTAGGACCGGTACCGGCTTTGGAGCACCTTGTCCCGCACGTCGTCGAGGAAATCGTCCAGGTGGAAGGATACCATGTCGTCCTGCCGGGCCACTCGGCTGACGGGGATGGACTGGAAGATCATCCGGGCCGCCCGGTAGGCGTCGCAGGGCGTGCTGATGACACAGGTGGCGGAATCCACGCCCCGGTAGCGCTCCGCCAGGGCGCCCTGGCAGAGGATGACGCAGCTGGCCTTCGCTTCCAGGGCCCGCTGCACCACATCCTCCTGCTGGCCGCAGATCACCACGCTGCCGGGCTTCACGTCCTTGGCGGCGCCGGGCAGCGCGATCACCACCCCGCCGGAGACGGTGTCAAAGGCACTGTCGTCCTCGTTGAGGATCCGCCCCTCCAGCGCCGCCAGCAGGTTGAAGATGGGCACGTCCTTCACGGCGGGATCCCGGATGGACTCCATGTCGCTCTCGGCGATGCTGCCGGCGGTCAGGATGCCGAACAGCGTCCCGTCCTCGTTGGTCACGGGCATGGCGGACAGTCCGCCGCTGGACTGCAGCACCTCCCAGGCGCGGCTCACCGGCACCTTCCGGTTCAGCAGCGGCGGATGGTCGAAATCGATGTCCCGGATCTGGGTCCGGACTGTGGAGATGTAGAGCGGCCGCTCGAAGCCGAAGCGCTTCAGGAGAAAGGCGGTCTCATCGTTCAGATGCCCGATCCGGGCCGCCACATAGCCGTTGTCCCCCAGGGCGTTGCGCAGGGTGGCGTAAGCGATGGCGGAGACGATGGAGTCCGTGTCCGGGTTGCGGTGGCCGCAAACATAGGTCGTGTCCATTGGGCAGCACCTCGTGATCCTGATATGGTACAGGTTCATTGTACCATCCGCGGCGGATTTTGCAAGACGGCAGCCTGCATTTTCCGCCGCCGTCCCGGCAAATCCCTTGCAAAAGCCGCGGAATCCTGCTATACTGGGCCCGGTTATTTCTCCACAACGACCGAGAGAGAATGAGGCGACGACGCAATGAG